>NZ_JADOVD010000003.1:0-291852 GCF_015752245.1 Flavobacterium sp. CG_9.10 | reverse complement strand
CGTAGGAGATGACTACGTTGATAGGCTATAGATGTAAAGGCAGTAATGTCATAGTCGAGTAGTACTAATAACCCGTAAGCTTATGTACGCTTTTCCTGTGCGCTTCGGGGCACAGGAAAAAACTTTCTTTTATCCTGAACTAGCTTCAGGAACTACAAAATTTTTCTTTATCTCAGTATGTTAAGATATTATTGCAATTACGAATTCATAATTACGAATTACGACTTGCAAGTAATTGCCCAAAGCAATTATAACCTCTTAAGGTGGTTATTGCGGCGGGGCTCACCTCTTCCCATCCCGAACAGAGTAGTTAAGCCCGCCTGCGCAGATGGTACTGCAGTTATGTGGGAGAGTATGTCGTCGCCTTTCTTTAATCTGAACTCGTTTCAGATTCTTTAAAAACCCCGTTCTAACGAACGGGGTTTTTTGTTTTATATCTTGTTTGGAATTTCCAAAAACCCCTATTCGTGTATTTGAATAGGGGTTTTTGCGTAAAAAAGAATGGATCTTTTTTATTTAAAACCAAAATTTTAAATTGTTTATAATAATGTTAATTATATATTAATTTTTTATTCGCTTAACCAAAATAAAACTATACTTTTATTTTTTTTAAAATTTAAACATATCTCGTCGTTTATATTAACAACAAAATTTATTCTATGAAAAATAAATTACTTTTATTTTTACTATTTTTTTCGTTTTTTGGAAATAAAATTAGCGCTAAGAATTTTGAACAAACCTTTAGTAATTCAAAAATAAATTTACAGGTTTTATTGACCACTAATTTAGCTGATACGATTAAAAAATCGAATAAAGATCTAAAAACTGCTAAGTCGAATGCTCTTATACCACCTCCAAGGACTACTGCAGGAAGTGCTTGTAAAGAAGAGGCGGATTTGACGGTAAGGGTATTTATGGCTGCATCAGGTGGTAGTGGAGATATAATTGAATGGTTTGATAGTCAAACATCAAATACTGTATTGTTTACAGGTGCTATTTATAGTCCAAGTATAAGTCAAACGAAGACTTATTATGTATGGAGTCATTCTGGCGCTGATTACAGTATAAGGGTTCCAGTAGTGGCTTCCGTATTTGTTGCTCCGCCAGCAGTTACATTAGTTGTTTCTCCTTCTGATAATCCAGTTTGTGAAGGAACTCCCTTAACTTTTACTGCAAATAATGGAGCAGACTTTTTTGAATTTTCAGTTGATGGTGTAGTTGCTCAGCCTATGTCTATAAATAGAACATTTACAACAAATACATTAAAGAAAGGTCAGATTGTTAGTGTTAGGACAAGATATGGAGTTACTTTTGATGGCGTGATAACTGAAAAAGCATGGGGAAAAGGGGTAATGGAAGATAATGTGCTTTCTGCTCCACTATCTTTTAGTGCAACTGATGCGTATGTTAATGCTATTAAAATTAGTGCCACCGAAAAGGATTTAGTATTTGGTTTATCAGGTAAGTTGCAAGGAACTGGAACTATGTTGTTGTTTTTGGATACAAAACCAGGTGGATTCAATTTGTCTAATTTTGGTGATGTTGCCAGTTTATCACCAACTGTGAGAGGTTTTAATTTTTTCAATAAAAATGCAAATAGGTTCGATTCTTATTTCGAGGCTGATTATTGTCTTGTTGTGTCAAAAAATGATTTGGGGACGAACTATCTATCGGATATTATAGAGCTTAGAACAGGGAATTCAATTATAACTCTTCCTACACCTATTCTTGGTGCTAATGCTGCGAATGCAGGAATTACTGATTATGATCTTGGGTTTGAAATGTCAGTTTTGAAAACACAAATTGGTTATACGCAAGGGGATATTAAATTTTTTGCACTTACAATGCAAAATGATATTGTAACAAATTCTTTTTTAAGTCCAGAATTAACGAGTGTATTGGATTATGGAAATGTTGCTATTGATTATAATTTTAGAGATCCAAATCCGGTAGTTGTTTCTGCAGATGCCTTAATTCCTTGTTATAAAGAAGCAAGTATTTCAATTAATTTAGATGAAAAACCTACACCGGCCACAGTCGGTGCCGATCAATATAATTGTACATTAACAAGTGCTCCACTCGGGGCTAATACTCCGATAATAGGTACCGGCGTCTGGTCAGTAACATCGGGGCCAGGTACGGTAATTTTTAGTGCTGTAAATAGCGGGGCATCTACTGCTACAGTTAGTTTAGACGGAATATATGTTTTCACATGGACTATCAGTAATGGGGTATGTCTCAAATCAACAGCTGATATAAAGGTAGAGTTGCATGCTCCGCCATTAACCCCAAGTGCTAGTAGCCAAACCGTATGCGCTTCATCACCTATTCAAACTTTGACCGCCACGGCAACCGCTCAAGCAGGAGAGACAATCGTTTGGTATGATGCTTTAACTGGAGGAAATGTAGTATCGAATCCTACACTAAGTTCAATAGGGACCATAACCTACTACGCGGAATCGGCAAAAAACACCACACCATGTGTAAGTAGCTCCCGAACTGCAGTAACCTTAACTATAAATCCAAAACCAGTTGTACCGGTAAGCGGAGGAGATCAAACGGTATGTGCTTCATCGCCAATTCAAACTTTGACCGCCACGGCAACCGCCCAAGCAGGAGAATCAATAGTTTGGTATGATGCATCAACTGGAGGAAATGTAGTGCCAAATCCTACACTAAGTTCATTAGGAACCATTACCTATTATGCTGAATCGGTAAATAATACAACGTCTTGTGCAAGTGCTTCACGCGTGGCCGTTAGTTTAACTTTAAATCCAACACCAGTTGTTCCAGTAAGCGGAGGGAATCAAACCGTATGTGCTTCGTCACCTATTCAAACTTTGACCGCCACGGCAACCGCTGAAGCAGGAGAGACAATCGTTTGGTATGATGCTTTAACTGGAGGAAATGTAGTATCAAATCCTACTCTAAGTTCATTAGGGACGATTACCTACTACGCGGAATCGGCAAAAAATACCACACCATGTGTAAGTAGCTCCCGAACTGCAGTAACCTTAACTATTAATCCAAAACCAGTTGTACCGGTAAGCGGAGGAGATCAAACGGTATGTGCTTCATCGCCAATTCAAACTTTGACCGCCACGGCAACCGCCCAAGCAGGAGAATCAATAGTTTGGTTCGATGCATTAACTGGAGGAAATGTAGTGCCAAATCCTACACTAAGTTCATTAGGAACCATTACCTATTATGCTGAATCGGTAAATAATACAACTTCTTGTGTGAGTCCATCACGTGTGGCAGTTACTTTAACTTTAAATCCAACACCAGTTGTTCCAGTAAGCGGAGGGAATCAAACCGTATGTGCCTCGTCACCTATTCAAACTTTGACCGCTACGGCAACCGCTCAAGTAGGAGAAACGATCGTTTGGTATGATGCAATAACTGGAGGGAATGTAATATCCAATCCTACACTAAATTCATTAGGGACGATTACCTACTACGCGGAATCGGCAAAAAACACCACACCATGTTTAAGTAGCTCCCGAACTGCAGTAACCTTAACTATAAATCCAAAACCAGTTGTACCGGTAAGCGGAGGAGATCAAACGGTATGTGCTTCATCGCCAATTCAAACTTTGACCGCCACGGCAACCGCCCAAGCAGGCGAATCAATAGTTTGGTATGATGCCTTAACTGGAGGAAATGTTGTGCCAAATCCTACTTTAAGTTCATTGGGAACCATTACCTATTATGCTGAATCAATAAATAATACAACTTCTTGTGCAAGTGCTTCACGCGTGGCCGTTAGTTTAACGTTAAATCCAACACCAGTTGTTCCAGTAAGCGGAGGGAATCAAACCGTATGCGCTTCATCACCTATTCAAACTTTGACCGCCACGGCAACCGCTCAAGCAGGAGAGACAATCGTTTGGTATGATGCTTTAACTGGAGGAAATGTAGTATCGAATCCTACACTAAGTTCAATAGGAACCATAACCTACTACGCGGAATCGGCAAAAAATACCACACCATGTGTAAGTAGCTCCCGAACTGCAGTAACCTTAACTATTAATCCAAAACCAGTTGTACCGGTAAGCGGAGGAAATCAAACGGTATGTGCTTCATCGCCAATTCAAACTTTGACCGCCACGGCAACCGTCCAAGCAGGAGAATCAATAGTTTGGTATGATGCTTCAAGCGGAGGAATTGTAGTTCCAAATCCTACTTTAAGTTCATTAGGAACCATTACCTATTATGCTGAATCGGTAAATAATACAACTTCTTGTGCAAGCCCATCACGTGTGGCCGTTAGTTTGACCTTAAATCCTACACCAGTTGTTCCAGTAAGCGGCGGAAATCAAACCGTATGCGCTTCATCTCCTATTCAAACTTTGACCGCCACGGCAACCGCTCAAGCAGGAGAAACGATCGTTTGGTATGATGCAATAACTGGAGGGAATGTAATATCCAATCCTACACTAAATTCATTAGGTACGATTACCTACTACGCGGAATCGGTAAAAAATACCACACCTTGTGTAAGTAACTCACGTACTGCAGTAACCTTAACCATAAATCCAAAACCAATAGTACCGGTAAGCGGAGGAAATCAAACGGCATGTGCTTCATCGCCAATTCAAACTTTGACCGCCACGGCAACCGCCCAAGTAGGAGAATCAATAGTTTGGTTCGATGCATTAACTGGAGGAAATGTAGTGCCAAATCCTACTTTAAGTTCATTAGGAACCATTACCTATTATGCTGAATCGGTAAATAATACAACATCTTGTGCAAGCGCTTCACGCGTGGCCGTTAGTTTAAATTTAAATCCAACACCAGTTGTTCCAGTAAGCGGAGGGAATCAAACCGTATGCGCTTCGTCACCTATTCAAACTTTGACCGCCACGGCAACCGCTGAAGCAGGAGAGACAATCGTTTGGTATGATGCTTTAACTGGAGGAAATGTAGTATCGAATCCTACACTAAGTTCAATAGGGACCATAACCTACTACGCGGAATCGGCAAAAAACACCACACCATGTGTAAGTAGCTCCCGAACTGCAGTAACCTTAACTATAAATCCAAAACCAGTTGTACCGGTAAGCGGAGGAGATCAAACGGTATGTGCTTCATCGCCAATTCAAACTTTGACCGCCACGGCAACCGCCCAAGCAGGAGAATCAATAGTTTGGTATGATGCCTTAACTGGAGGAAATGTAGTGCCAAATCCTACACTAAGTTCATTAGGAACCATTACCTATTATGCTGAATCGGTAAATAATACAACTTCTTGTGTGAGTCCATCACGTGTGGCAGTTACTTTAACTTTAAATCCAACACCAGTTGTTCCAGTAAGCGGAGGGAATCAAACCGTATGTGCCTCGTCACCTATTCAAACTTTGACCGCTACGGCAACCGCTCAAGTAGGAGAAACGATCGTTTGGTATGATGCAATAACTGGAGGGAATGTAATATCCAATCCTACACTAAATTCATTAGGTACGATTACCTACTACGCGGAATCGGCAAAAAACACCACACCATGTGTAAGTAGCTCCCGAACTGCAGTAACCTTAACTATAAATCCAAAACCAGTTGTACCGGTAAGCGGAGGAGATCAAACGGCATGTGCTACTTCACCTATTCAAACTTTGACCGCCACGGCAACCGCCCAAGCAGGAGAATCAATAGTTTGGTATGATGCCTTAACTGGAGGAAATGTAATGCCAAATCCTACTTTAAGTTCATTAGGAACCATTACCTATTATGCTGAATCGGTAAATAATACAACATCTTGTGCAAGTGCTTCACGTACTGCAGTAAGTCTAACAATAAATGCAAGACCAAATGTACCAGTAAGTGGTGGAGATCAAACAGAATGTACGGATGGAACAATGACTCAAACTTTAACAGCAACGGCAGTTGGTAATTCTATTACTTGGTATACTGCTGCAGTTGGAGGAAGTGTTGTAGCAAATCCAATACAAGTTGGCGTCGGTACGATAACTTATTACGCAGAATCATCAAGCGGAATTTGTCCAAGTTTTACTCGTACACCAGTAACTTTGACAATTGTTGGTGTAGTGCCAAATCCAATCGCAAGTAATCAGACTGTTTGTTCAAATGGAACTTCTACTCAGACATTGACCGCAACAGCAGTTGGTAATAATATTACTTGGTACACAGCTTTAGTAGGTGGAAGTGTAGTATCCAATCCAACACAAGTAGGTGTAGGAACCGTTTCTTATTATGCTGAGTCATCAATTGGAAAATGTCTAAGTGCTTCCAGAACTAAAGTAACTTTAAGTATAACAGCAATTCCTGTAATACCAACTGCAACAATTACCAAGCAACCTACATGTACTAATTCAACAGGAGAAATAAGTATTGTTGCACAAGCTGGTGCTGAGTATAGTATTGGTAGTGGATTTCAAGATAATCCAATTTTTACAAATGTACCATCAGGCAGTTATACAATAAGTGTACGATTTAAAAACAATACTTCTTGCGATGTTAAAGGCGCTGTTCAAACGATTAGACCTATTCCTCAGCAAATTCAATTTGAAATTAACGGAGATTGTGAGGATAAAGATTATGTGTTAACAGCTACTCCGTTATCTAATTCGTACGATCCAAATAATGTAGATTTTCAATGGAAAGACAGTTCAGGATTGATAGTAGGAACAAATTCTAATATTTTAAATGTTTCGAATTTGATTGCTTCTACGTCTGAAAAAGAAATTTTCCCCTTAAATTATACGCTAACAATAATCTCAACTGCAACAGGTTGTGAAACAACAAAAAATGTTAAAGTGGAAACGATCTATTGTAATATTCAAAAAGGAATTTCACCTGATGGTAACGGTTCGAATGATTACTTCGATTTAAGATTATTGGATGTAAAAAAATTGGAAATATTTGATAGATATGGTATTAAAGTGTACAATCAATCGGATTATACAGACCAATGGAAAGGACAATCAAATAAAGGAGAGGATCTTCCAAGTGCAACGTATTACTATGTAATGGAACTTAATAAAGGAGAAACAAAAACTGGCTGGATATATCTAATCAGAGAAAAATAGTAAATTAATTTATTTTTGAAGCCCACCAATATCTTCTGGGCGAATAAAACGAAAAACAAATAGATATGAATAAAATATTTTTGACTTCTCTTTTAGTTCTTATAGCTTATATGGATGTGAAAGCGCAACAAGACCCCCATTATACTCAATATATGTATAATTTGAATGTAGTAAATCCAGCTTATGCGGGCTCTAAGGAAAGTATTTCCTTTGGTCTTTTGTATAGAAAACAATGGGTAAATATCGAAGGGGCTCCAAGCACTTTTACTTTTTCTGGAGATACTCCTGTTGGGAATAATGTAGGGGTAGGATTGTCTTTAATATCAGATAAAATTGGTCCTGTGACGGAACAAAACGTATTTGGGGATTTTTCTTATACATTACAAGTAAATGAAACCGGCAAATTAGCACTTGGATTAAAAGCGGGTGTTTCATTTCATCAAGTGGGTCTAAGAGATATTCAATCTTCACTGCCAGATCCCTCCGAAGGTATTTTTGGACAAGATATTAATGACGCATCCCTGAATTTAGGGACGGGAGCTTTTTATTACACAGACAATTATTATGTGTCTTTTTCTGTTCCAAATATGCTAAAATCGGCGCATTTAGATTATAACGGACGTCAATATGGTTCTGATGTGTCTCATTATTTTTTAACAGCAGGATATGTTTTTGACGTTAATTATGATTTGAAATTTAAACCGTCATTTATGCTGAAATCAGCATTCAATGTGACTCCTTCCTTGGACGTTTCTGCAAACTTTTTGTATAAAGAAAAATTCGAAATAGGTGCTACTTATCGATTACAAGATAGTTTTGGTGGAATGGTGAATTTTGCAGTTACACCAGAGTTGCGAATAGGTTATGCCTATGATCATATTGTTTCTGATTTGAAGGTAACTACTTCGTCCTCCCATGAATTTATTTTGTTATACGACTTATTCACTTCGAAAAAAGTTTCACGTTCTCCAAGATTTTTCTAATATTAAACTTTACAATTAATGAAAAAAATTACTATACTATTGTTTTTTGTACTAACGTGTATTTCACTAACAGCACAAAATAAAGATACGAAGAACGCAGATAAACTTTTTGGCTCATACGAATATGCGTCTGCTGCTAAGGAATATCTGTCCTTAGTTGAAAAAGGAAGTTCTGATTCTTATGTTTACAAACAGCTAGGAGATTGTTATTATAACATGTCTAATACAGTTGAAGCAGAAAAGTGGTATTCAAAAGCCATCGAGTCTAAACAAGATGCAGAAACTCACTACAACTATGCTCAGATGTTAAAGTCAAATGGTAAATATGTCGAATCAGATGACCAAATGAAAGTATTTGTTGTGATGTCACCTACTGATAGAAGAGCAATAGAATTCAATAATAATCGGGATTATCTTGCCAAACTAAAAAATAAAGAAAAATTATTTGATGTAAATAAAATAGCATTGAATTCTGGAAAATCTGATTTTGGTGCGGCACTTTATGGCAACGTAATTTATTTTGCAAGCTCAAGGGACGAGACTAATAAAGTTTATGGTTGGAATAACGAACCTTTTTTAGATTTGTATGAGTCAAATTATAATGAAGTAGATGGAACGTATTCAGAACCAACTGCAATTTCAGAATTAAATACGGTATACCACGAAGGTCCATTGACAATGACCAAAGATGGGAACACTGTTTATTTTTCGAGTGAAAGTTTTAATGAAAAACTATTTGTAAAAGATAAAACTAAAAAATTAAAATTCGGACAAGTAAGTCTATTTAAAGCTGTTAAAGACAATGGAAAATGGACATTAATTACTCCGCTTCCATTTAATAGTAAAAATTATTCTACTGGTAATCCATCAATAGACAAAGAGGGTAAGACTCTTTATTTTGCTTCAAATATGCCGGGCTCAATAGGAGGTACTGACATCTGGAAAGTAGCTGTGAATGTCGATGGTAGTTTTGGAACTCCGGAGAATCTTGGTGACAAAATAAATACGGTTGGAGACGAGAATTTTCCATATGTATCTGATGAAGGTATTCTCTACTTTTCTTCAAATGCTCTAATGGGTTTTGGTGGTTTAGATGTTTTTTATGCGGATTTAAATAAAAATGAGACGCCAACTAACATGGGAAGTCCTGTCAATACAGAAAAAGATGATTTTGCTTTTAGCTTTAATAAAGATAAAAATATTGGCTTCTTGTCTAGTAATAGATCAGGGACGGATCATATTTATAATTCAATTCCTGTTTGTAAATCAGAAATGACCACAATCGTAAAAAATTCTAAAACTGGTGCTCTTTTAGCTAATTCCAGAGTGGTTTTTTTAGATGCTGATAAAAACGTTTTAGACACTAAAACAACCAATGATCAAGGAGAAGCTTCATATAATACAAGTTGTCAAAGCCAATTTTCGATTGATGTTTACAAAGACGGTTTTGTAACTAAATCATTTCCTCTTGCTAAAATTGAGAAAGGAAAACAAACTATAGAAGCGCTTATTGATCCAATTGAAATGATAGTTACGGAAACAGAAATTATTTTAAAACCAATTTATTTTGATAATAACAAAAGCGTGATTACGCCGCAAGGCGCTGCTGAATTGGATAAACTGGCATACGCGATGTCTCAAAATGATAAATTAGTTATTTATATTAAATCACATACTGACTCGAGAGGTACTGATGAATATAATATAGATCTTTCACAAAAAAGAGCCAATTCTACAGTTCAATATCTTATTTCAAAAGGAATTACCGCGGATAAATTATCAGCAAAAGGTTTTGGAGAATCAGAACTGAAAATTGATTGCAAAGAGAATTGCACAGAAGAAGAACACGCATTAAACAGAAGGTCTGAATTTATGATTGTTAAATAATATTTAATGAATAAAAAAAGGGATGTTCGAAAGACATCCCTTTTTTTATTCCATTATTTTAAAACTTTTAACCGTGTACGGTTTCGTTTTTTCCGTAGTTTGTAATGATTGAAGTTTCAAAATCAATCCACTCTTGCCACCGTTTGTCAACATCAACATTATCCGCATATTTTCTGGCAAAGCCAAGAAAAGTGGTGTAATGTCCCGCTTCCGAAATCATTAAATCACGATAGAATTTAGCGAGTTCCGGATCTTTTATGTTTTCTGAAAGTACTTTAAAACGCTCGCAACTTCTCGCTTCAATCATGGCCGAAAACAATAGACGCTCCGCCAAGGCATCTCTGCGACTGCCGTCTTTTTTCATGAATTTGAAAAGCTCATTCACATAATGGTCCTTGCGTTCCCGTCCTAAGGTTAAGCCTTTGCTCTTGATTAAATTATGAACTAATTGCAAGTGATCCAATTCTTCCTTTGCAATAACTAATAATTCGGTTACCATTTCCTCTAACTCGGAGTTGTAAGCTATTAAACTAATGGCATTTGATGCCGCTTTTTGTTCACACCAAGCATGATCCGTCAAGATTTCTTCAATGTTTGATTCGACTATATTTACCCAACGCGGGTCTGTGGCTAATTTTAATCCTAACATGATATTGCAATTTATTTGGGTACAAAATTAGTGTTTTCTACCTGATTTTTATTGGTTATAACTGAAATGCTTAATGAATTTGCTTTTAAATAATTTGGGCGTGCCAGCACTAAAAAAATGGCAAAATCACAAAAACCGTTTAGCCATTTTTTTAGTGCTGTCGGGCAATCCGTTGCAAGTCCTCGTCCCGACTTCGCTTCGCTGCGTCGGGACTCCGGGCTTTTCACTGCTGTCCCTCACGCGGATTAGCATAAACAACACTGTTTTTACTCCAAAAAACAATTAAAGTACAGCGACAACAAAAAATTTAAAAACAAATTATCTGCCGAAATCCCATCAAAATAGTATTATTTTGCAAGCATAACTTTATGCAAATTTTAAATCAAGTGCAACAACTTTTAATTATTGGTTTTGTGTGGCCTGAACCCAATTCGTCAGCGGCAGGAGGAAGGATGATGCAATTAATTTCGTTTTTCAAGGAAGAGGATTTTAAAATTACGTTTGCCAGTCCGGCTCAAGACAGTGATTTTATGGTTGATTTAAAGGAATATGGTGTTGACAAGAAATCAATTACTTTAAATTGTTCCAGTTTTGATGTTTTCGTAAAAGAGTTAAATCCCGATATTGTTTTGTTTGACCGTTTTATGATGGAAGAACAATTTGGTTGGCGTGTTGCCGAAAATTGTCCAAATGCAGTGCGATTACTGGATACCGAAGATTTACACTGTTTGAGATTGGCGCGGCAAAAAGCATTCAAAGAAAATCGTTTGTTTCAGACTACAGATTTGTTTGTTGAAGAAGTAGCAAAACGAGAAATTGCCAGTATTTTGAGATGTGATTTATCTTTAATGATTTCTGAATTTGAAATTGAACTGTTGACTTCTGTATTTAAAATCGATGAAAATCTATTGTATTATTTGCCTTTTTTATTAGAACCCATAACCGTTATAACTTTCGATAAATTACCATCTTTTGAAGAGCGGAACGGTTTTGTTTTTATTGGAAATTTTCTTCACGAGCCGAATTGGAATGCCGTTCAATATTTGAAAGAAACCATTTGGCCTCTTATAAAAAAACAATTACCTGATGCTGTTTTAAATATTTATGGTGCGTATCCTTCGCAAAAAGTGTTGCAATTGAATAACGTAAAAGAGGGATTTCTGATCAAAGGCCGTGCAGATGATGCGCAGGAAGTCGTTCGAAATGGCCGAGTTGTTTTAGCGCCTTTGCGTTTTGGGGCTGGCATAAAAGGAAAATTATTGGAAGCGATGCAATGCGGAACGCCAAGCGCAACAACAACTATCGGTGCCGAATCGATGCAAGGAAATTTGCCCTGGAATGGTTTTGTCGAGGATGATCCGCAACTTTTTGCAGATAAAGCGGTAGAATTATTTCAGGACAAAAATACTTGGCTTCAAGCTCAAAAAAATGGAATGGCTATTATCAATACTCGCTATCTAAGAGCATTATTTGAAGCTGACTTTAAAGAGCAAATACAAAGCCTTCAAAGTAATTTACCGCAACATCGTTTGAACAATTTTATGGGCGAATTGTTGCAACATCATACTTTAAAAAGCACGAAGTACATGGCGAAGTGGATTGAGGAGAAAAATAAATAGTAGTTGGCATATTTAAAATAGTTTCGCATTAGGGATGGAAGCGGCATCCTTTTATGGAATGCAATGAAATAAAAGATATAGCGTACAACCTGACCGCGCTGTAACAATAGTGGAAGCGGGGACATGCCAAAAATAAAAAACCCGTCTCATTCTGAAAAACGAGACGGGTTTTGGCTTTATATAGAATCAGTACTTATGCAAGCATAGTCACTGGGTTTTCAATATATTGTTTCAAGGTTTGTAAAAACTGAGCTCCAGTTGCGCCGTCAATAGTACGGTGATCGCAAGCCAAAGATAACATCATCGTATTTCCTACCACAATCTGACCGTCTTTAACCACTGGTTTTTCTACAATTGCGCCTACAGATAGGATAGCAGAATTCGGTTGGTTGATAATAGAATTAAATTCAACAATTCCAAACATTCCAAGGTTAGAAACTGTAAAAGTACTTCCTTCCATTTCAGTCGGTAATAACTTTTTATTTTTAGCTCTTCCGGCAAGATCTCTTACGCTTCCGCCAATTTGAGATAAACTCATTGCATCTGTAAATTTCAATACAGGTACTACTAATCCATCTTCAACAGCTACGGCTACTCCAACATTCACATGGTGATTGATGGTGATTGCATCTTCTTTCCATTGAGAATTTACTTTTGGATGTTTTTTTAATGCCATCGCACAAGCTTTGATAACCATATCGTTAAAAGAAACTTTGGTATCCGGAATGCTGTTGATTATTACTCTTGACTTCATTGCTTCATCCATTGTAACTTCAATCGTTAAGTTATAATGAGGTGCCGTAAATAAAGATTCTGCCAAACGTTTGGCTATGATTTTTCGCATTTGCGAATTTTTGATCTCTTCCGTGAAAACTTCTCCGGCAGGAACAAATACTTTTGGTGCAGTAGCAGTTTCCGCTTTTGCAGTTTCTTTTGGTTGAGCCGTCGCAGCAGGTTGACTGGCTGTTGGTGTAAAGTTTTCGATATCGCTTTTTACGATACGTCCATTTTCACCAGACCCTTTTACCTGTGTCAATTGAATTCCTTTGTCACTCGCAATTTTCTTTGCCAATGGTGATGCTAAAATTCGTTGTCCATCAGTTGATGCTTCTTGAACAATTGGTTCAGTCTCTTTTTCTGTTGAAGATGTTTCTTTTTCTTCTTCTGCTGCAGGAGCCGCTTGTGGCGCTCCGCCAGTTTTATAATTTGATGCAATTCCGCTAATGTCAGTTCCTTCTGGTCCTATGATTGCTAAAAGGCTATCAACTGGAGCCGAATTTCCTTCTTGAATTCCAATGTATAATAAAGTTCCTTCGTTGAAAGATTCAAATTCCATAGTTGCTTTATCGGTTTCGATTTCAGCTAGAATATCTCCTTCGGCAACTTTATCACCTACTTTTTTTAACCAAGTTGCGACAGTTCCTTCAGTCATTGTATCACTTAAACGAGGCATAGTAACTACTACAACTCCTTTAGGAAGTGATGCTGATGTTGGTGCTACTACTGTTGGCGCTGCTGCTGTTGCAGGAGTAGCAGTTGTAGTTTCTGCCTTTTCAGCTTCGGCTTTAGGTTCAGTTGCAGTATCTGCAGAAGCAGGTTTTGCTTCTTCCGTTACAGGAGCAGTCTTTCCTGTTATCAAAGCAGAAATATCTTCGCCTTCATTCCCTATGATTGCAAGTAAAGAATCTACTGGTGCAGTTTCTCCTTCTGGGATACCAATATATAAAAGAGTTCCTTCATTGAACGACTCAAATTCCATTGTTGCTTTGTCAGTTTCAATTTCTGCAAGGATATCTCCTTCGCTGATTTTGTCACCTACTTTTTTAAGCCAAGTCGCTACCGTTCCTTCCGTCATCGTATCGCTCAAACGAGGCATTGTTATAATTGTTGCCATAATTGATTTATAATTTGTGAGGTAAAAATGGATAGTTTTCTTGGTCGTATACTACATCGTATAATTGTTGAATTTCAGGATAAGGAGATTCTTCGGCGAATTTTACACATTCTTCCACTAAATCTTTTACTCGTTGATCGATTGCTTCAATTTCTTCTTCTGTAGCGTAGTTTTGATCTTTTATTACATCTAAAACTTGGGTAATTGGATCAATTTTTTTGTATTCTTCTACTTCGTCTTTGGTGCGATATAATTGTGCATCGGACATAGAGTGACCTCTATATCGGTACGTTTTCATTTCAAGAAATGTTGGTCCATCACCACGACGAGCTCTATCAATAGCTTCCGTCATTGCTTCGGCAACTTTTACAGGATTCATTCCGTCAACTGGTCCACAAGGCATTTCGTATCCTAAACCTAGTTTCCAAATATCCGTATGATTAGCGGTTCTCTCGACAGATGTTCCCATTGCATAACCGTTATTTTCTACAATAAATACTACCGGAAGTTTCCATAACATCGCCATATTAAAAGCTTCGTGTAAAGAACCTTGACGCGCTGCACCATCGCCAAAATAGGTCATAGTAACTCCGCCAGTTTCAAAATATTTATCTGCAAAAGCTAATCCCGCTCCTACAGGAATTTGTCCACCTACAATTCCGTGTCCGCCATAAAAACGGTGTTCTTTTGAGAAAATATGCATCGAGCCACCCATTCCTTTTGAAGTTCCGGTAACTTTTCCCATAAGTTCTGCCATTACACGTCTTGGGTCTACGCCCATTCCTATTGGTTGAACGTGATTTCTGTAGGCAGTAATCATTTTGTCTTTCGACAAGTCCATTGCATGCAAAGCGCCTGCAAGAACTGCTTCCTGACCATTATATAAGTGTAGAAATCCTCTAACTTTTTGTTGAATGTATAATGCTGCAAGTTTGTCCTCAAACTTTCTCCAAAGCAGCATGTCTTCATACCACTTTAAATAAACCTCTTTTGTAACTTCTTTCATTTGGATTGTTTCTTTTGCTTAAGCGTTATTGTGTTATCAATTCGTACCTATAACGCAAAATAGTTTCCTCACACAAATTTGCGAAAAGCAAAAATAAGACATTACAACTAAGAAGTGAAATTTATAGACTAGTTTTTGGGTTTTTTAAAGGAATTTTTTGTCAAACATAAATGGAAGTAAATTTTTTAACGATGCCGATTTGTATACTTGGCCTTCTTCTCCCATAAAGTATATTTCTATTGGAGTGTCTTGTTTTATCTCATATTCTGCAATAGATTGTCGACAAGAACCGCACGGAGGAATTGGGGTTGTCGTTTTATTAGTGTCTGAAGCGGCAGTAATTGCCATTTTTAAAATTTTTGCTTCTGGATAAATCGATCCCGCATAAAAAATAGCGACACGTTCTGCACAAAGTCCTGAAGGATAAGCGGCATTTTCTTGATTTGAGCCTTGTATAATTTTTCCGTTATCCAAAGCTAAAGCTACGCCTACTCTAAATTTTGAATATGGTGCATATGCTTTTTTTCTTATGGCAACCGCTTCTTCCATAAGACTGTGGACGTCTTTTGGCAAATCATTAATCGAATCGAAAACGGTAAATTGAGTTGTTATGGTAATTTCTTTCATTATTTTTACAGGAAAAAAAATCCAAATTTCATGATGTTGAAATTTGGATTTATAGTTGTTATAAATTTATTATTACTAATATTCGTCATACTTCTCACCAAAGTTGAAAGTAAGTGAAAATCTAAGTGTGTTTTCTAACGGGTTTTTTACTTTTGAAGCGGAGAATAAATAAGACACATCTACTTTTACGACATTATATTTAAATCCTGCTCCAAGTGAGAAAAACTGTCTAGCTCCTTTTTGTGGGCTTTCGTGAAAATATCCCATACGCATTGCAAATGAATCCTGATAGAAATATTCAGCACCAGCTGCATAAGTAAATTCTTTTAGTTCTTCGCTGAAACCGTCGGGAGCATCACCAAATGATTTGAAAACACCAGAAACCCAACCAATTCTGCGGTAGTCTTCTAAGTTTTGTGCTCGTTCTTCAGCGGTTATAGTTCCATCTCCATTTAAATCTGGATTTTGAGGTGTTGGGACTAATAACTTATTGAATTCTACATTTAAAGCCACTTTGTTATAGTCATCTAAGATAAAGTCAAATCCAGTTCCAATTTTTAAATTGGCAGGCAGAAAATTGGTGCTAAATTCAGAATTATCATAACTTATTTTTGGACCCAAATTTTGAAAATTAAATCCGCCTCTCCATCTTCCGTTAAAATTACTGTAAGCTATTTCCTCCGATTGGTAGAAACCTGCTACGTCAACTGCAAATGAGGTTGCCGGTGATGCATCTCCATTATCTGTTGCAACTTTTAAACTGGAATGAATATATCTTCCTGCAACGGCCATTGAAAATCTTTCACTCAGTTTTAATGAGTAAGATCCATCAAGTGCAAATTCGTTTGGAGAAACTATTCTAGGTACTTCATCAGGATTGCCGGTTTCACGAAGTTCGATGTTCCCTAAGCCAAAATAACGCAGGCTTCCTGCAAACGCACTTCTTTCATTAAGTTTGTTGTAGTACGTTAATTGTCCCAATGAAATATCATTTACCAAGTCGGTAAGGTAGGGAGTGTAACTAATAGAAAAACCCTGTTTGTCTGTCGAAAATGCATATTTTGCTGGATTCCACTGTTGTGAAAAGGCATCAGCGGAAGACGACACTCCAACATCGGCCATACCTGCTGCTCTAGCATCGGCAGAAACTAATAAAAACGGAACCCCTGTTGTTATGACTCTATCTTGCGCTTTTGCAAGAAAAAGTATAAAAAAGCAGATAAAGAGTAAAGCTATTTTTTTCATTTTTGTTTAAAAATTGATTGGACAAATATAATATTTTATTAAAGTATTACAAGTTTTTCATACTTTTCTGCCTTTTTATTGGTCAAGTTTGATTTTACAGTAAGTTTATAAACGTAAACTCCTTTTCCAATTTTGCTTCCAAAGTCGTCTTTTCCATCCCAAATAATATCTTTAGATAGAAATCCTTCAGTGGTAATGATTTGATTTTTAGTCCAAACCACTTTTCCTGTTATTGTCATAACCTGAACTTGAACCTCAAGAGGTTCATAAGGTCTGTTATGTGTAAACCAAAATTCGGTATAATTAACAAATGGATTGGGGTAGTTCAATACGTGCGTCAATGTTATGGTTTCATCTCCAACAACAATAAACTGAATTTCTGTAATAATGGGATTGTTATATACATCCCATGCTTTGAACGTAATAGTATGTAGGCCTACTGATAAGTTATGCAATGGAAATCTGAGCGTTCCATGGGTGTAATCATCTAGTTTTGTTTGATAATAATCATTTAATATAAAAGGATTATTTACATCACCATCTAATATTGCAACAATATCATGACCTATTCCGCTGGCTGTATTTATACCATTTTCATCTTCAAGAAAAGCAAGAAGGAAAGGAGATTCATTTGTTGTGCCACCTGAAACAAAAGTTTCATCATTCATATATAACTTAACTTTTGGACTAATATTGTCTGCGACAGCATTTTCATTTATTCCTCCTACTTTGATGCTCGTATTAAAGCCAGTCTCATTTTCTAAAATCTGATTTTTTTTAGCATAAAAACTGATTCTTCCATTGGCTAACGGAATTCGGATGTCACGCGGAACAACGAAGCTAAACTCAAATTTGCCATTTGTTACCGATGCATTTCCTCTAAATATGGTCTCACCTAAAACATTAAAATTTATTGGACTACTATTTCGATCATTGTTTAGCGTTGTTCTTGCAATAATTTTATCGAAAATAGTGGTAGAAAGTTCGCCATTATAATTCGTTAGTAGGTTGTTGTTTTCATCGGTAATTTCACCGGTCAATTTTATCTTTGATAATGATTTGAAATCATCAATGGGTTGAGAAACTGCAATGTCATTAACTTTTGTGAGATTTATTTTTGGTTTTGGTATCGCTAGCATCAAAGCTGGGTCGCCAATATAAAAAACCACATTCGTCGCTGAATTTGGGTTGCTGTTTTTGGAAAGTCGCAACGCTTCTGCAATAGAAGTATATTGATTAGATCCGTACGACAATAAATATTTAGACAATGTATCGTTGAAATTTTCAGCACTGTATTGTCCAATTGCTCGTATGGTGGTGATCATGGCAATGGCACCTCCCTTTGGATTCCAATACGTATATTCCCCCGCTGTTGGTCTGGAAGGATTGTCAAAACGGGAAAATTCACAAGTTATAGTAATGAATAAGGGATATTTATATTGATTGCTTAAATTTTGACCATCAGATTTTTCCCAAATGCGTTCGCTGGACAAACCATCTTCCCCACCATGCCCCAAATAATTAAATATTAATGCTCCTTTTTCGAAAGCATTAAAAAAATCGGTTCGTGCTTTTGGATACCTGAATCCACCAGCGGAAGCTTCTTGAACATAAGAGTCTAAAAGTATTTTATTAACATTCAAAAATGGTTTTTCGGATGTAATAACGTCTGCTAAATTATTTTGTCTGCTTTGCAAAGATGCATCAGAAGTTATGTCTGAGTCGTCAGAAACCAAAACTATATTATTCCTCCAACTGCCGTATGATTTTAAATCATAGTATTCGATGACTTTATTTACCATTTCATCAGCTTGCTTGGTGTCATTTACCAGCATTCTGCCAACCGCAATATCGATTCCTCCAAAATAGAAAATAATATTCCCTTCACTAGCATCCATTAAACCAAAAAAATCATCTGAGGCGAAAGATGCTTCGCCCGATGTATTGCTTTTTAAGGAGTGATAAATAGGAACAATATTAGTGTTGTTTGCTATTCGGTTTTTAAAATCATAAGAGGCGTCACCAAAAAGGTTGACATATTTTATTCTTTTTTCAGGGGTTGAGGCATTATCATAAATATATTTGATGCAATTTCTTATCGCAGAAATATCTTGTTTTCCGGATGAGAACTCTTGGTAAATCGATTCAAGCGAAATGACTTTTACATTCAGATTTGATTTTGAACGATGAAAAGTTGCTAGCTTTTCCGCTTGTGTTGTTAAAAAAGCAGGCGATATAATTACGTAATCAATATCTTGAAACTGGCCTTGGGCATTTTTAAAGATGGTTCCTTTTAAGTTCTGATTAGTAATTTTAGTTTTACTAGTCTTCAATGGCGTAAAGTAGTCTGATGCGTCAAGTGCAATATATTTTCTCAGCTCGCCCAAATTTGCTTTAAAAGTGAAAGAACTTTGACCCGCGTTTTCCGCTTTGGTTATATTGTATAAATCGGTGATGTCCCATATTTCAGGAATGCTTGCGGAATTTGCGATAGTATAACTTGCAATTCCTAAACTTGAATTTGATAAATCGTATTGAAAATGAAATTGCTTTCCGTAACCCTGAAGTTTTCTTTTGGCGATAAGCTGAATATAATCCAGATAGCCTTTTGATCCAGGAACGCCATTATTATTATAGGTTAATTTGATTTTTACATTTTCGGAACCGGTAAAAGACACATTGTTTGGTAAAGATCCCGTATTGAATTCGGTATCCGAATTAGCGTTCAATGCGGGAAAAGAAATGTTCCCTATTTCTTGTCCATTAGCCGCCATTTTAAATGAAGTAGGGGAAAAAGCCGCTGAAGCTAATGTTGCTTTTGCTTTAATAGGAGAAGAGGCATCGAAGTTTGGGAAATTAAATTCAAATTCCTGTTCTTGCTTTATTTCAAATGATTCTCCAAACCATTGTCGCCCTAAACGGGCAATATTTACAAGATCTATTTCATGATATTGATGATCATCAAATGTGTTTAAAGCAATTGTAGTGCTTCCTGAAGGTTGATTCATAGGTGCGATTCTTTTTCCTTCAGCACCTTGAGTTGTTACATAATAATATGATTTTGTGTCGTATAAATTAGTAAAGGTTTGGCTTTCTTCGTTCCAGGTATCCAATCCTTCAGCATAAAATAAAATATAGTCATCATCGTTAAATATGCCGTCGTTTTCTCCAAGAACTTCAATGGCATTCTCAATCAAATCTGAAGGGTAGAAGGTGTTGTTTGACAAGGGAAGCATTTTTCCGCCATTGCCATAAATCTTTATTTTTTTTGGATCAATGCCGTTTGTGTTGAATCCTAATTGCTGTAAAAAACTTTTAGAGATCTTGTAAACGCCGGATTTTTCTATATAAAATTGGTACCAATCCCCTGATGCTAAAATTGAATTGATTTGCGCGGCAGCGCTTTTATTAGATTGTGAAAGTCTGGAAGAGTTGCTTTGCGCCGCATAAGAAAACGATTTTATTCTTTTGAATCCAAAATTGTCTTTTACTATTGGTGAGAGAACAAGAAAAGTGGATTCTAGGTCTCGAGCCGTTATTGTTCTCAGGTAAGCATTTGGTGTTGTGGGAATATTTTCCAAATCTAGATCACCTAGGTTGGATGTTGAAATGGGTTCGTAAATAATATTAGTTATTTCAACATTACTTTTTTCAAAAGAACTTGACTCTGATATTTTTAAAGTATAGTTTATCGCTTTTTTGGCGACATCATAATAATAATTTTCACCGCTAAATTGAGGGGCATTGATTAGAATATCTCCAATAGAAATTTCTTTTTTTTCTGACCATCCAATGTTAATCGTGCCTTTTGTTTGGGCAAAAGAAATAAATGGAATAAGAGATAAATAAACTAAAAGTGTTTTTCTCATTGTTTTTTTTAACGGGATTGAGCCTGAATTATTACTAATGAGTAAAAATAAATCATTTAGTGTAATTGTAAATAATAAATATTATAAATTTGCGTTTTTGTAATATGATTTTCTGATAAAATTTATTAAAAAAGGATGTTGCAAGTTACTGGTTAATTATTATATTGCGTCACTTTAAAATTATTACCTACTAAAGAGTATGAAACTAAACAAAATTTTGGCCTTTCGATTGATGTTATCAATACTAATGATTGCAGGTTTCGCTAGTTGCAGTAAAAAATCTAGCTCCAAAAATGCATCAAGGGCTACCGGTTGGAATGTGGATGGTAAGAAAGGGTCAAACGCTAAAAAACAAGAAACTGGACCAGGTTTAGTTTTTGTTGAAGGTGGTACGTTTACAATGGGTAAAGTACAAGATGATGTAATGCATGATTGGAATAATACTCCAACGCAACAACACGTTCAGTCTTTTTATATGGACGAAACTGAAGTAACGAACTTCATGTATTTGGAATATTTAGATTGGTTAAAACAAGTATTTCCACCAACAGAAGAAAACTACAAAAATATCTATGAAGGAGCATCTCCAGATACTTTAGTTTGGAGAAATAGATTAGGATATAATGAAACAATGACTAATAATTACTTGAGACATCCATCTTATGCTAATTATCCTGTTGTGGGTGTGAACTGGATTCAAGCAGTAGAATTTAGCAAATGGAGAACAGATCGTGTAAATGAAGCTGTATTAGAAAAAAGTGGTTACTTAAAGAAAAATGCTAAAACACAGGATGTTAGTGCGGAAAGTTCATTTAGTACAGAAACATATTTAAATAGTCCTACATTAACCTATGGTGGTAATGAAGAAATTGTTTTGAAAGGTAAAAAAGGGGCAAGAAAAACGCCGAAAGCAGGGAAAGACGGAAAAGTAACTGAAGCAAAAAATGTATATGCACAACGTTCTTCTGGAATTATTCTTCCAGAATATAGACTTCCAACTGAAGCAGAATGGGAATATGCAGCAGCAGCAGATGTTGGGCAAAGAGAATACAATATTTACAAAGGACAGAAAAAATATCCTTGGTCTGGAGATTATACTCGTTCAGGGAAAAGACAAAGTAAAGGCGATCAATTAGCCAATTTCAAACAAGGAAATGGAGATTATGGTGGAATTGCAGGTTGGTCTGATGACGGTGCAGATATTACTAATGCAGTAAAAAGTTATCCGGCAAATGATTTTGGATTATATGATATGGCTGGAAATGTAGCCGAATGGGTTGCCGATGTTTATAGACCAATTATTGACAACGAATCTAATGATTTTAATTATTTTAGAGGAAATCTTTATACCAAGAATAAAATTGGTGCAGACGGGAAAGTTGAAATTGTGACGAAAGAAAATATGAAGTACGATACATTAAGTAACGGACGCATCATGGCTCGAAATTTTCCAGGTCAAATAGCTCAAGTTCCTGTTGATGAACAAGAGACTTATTTGAGACAGAATTTTGATAAAAGTGATAATGTCAATTACAGAGATGGTGATAAACAATCTACTAGATATTACAACTTTGGATCTGATTCTGAAACTGCCAAGCAAAAAGAGGAAAAAATCATGTACAATTCTCCTAAACACAATGTAACAACAGATAGTTTAGGGATGATGGTTAGAAAGTATGACAAATCAAGTAAAAGAACTACTTTGATAAACGATCAAGTAAGAGTTTATAAAGGTGGATCTTGGAGAGACAGAGCTTATTGGTTAGATCCGGCTCAAAGAAGATATTTTCCTCAAGATATGGCTACCGATTATATTGGATTTAGATGTGCCATGTCAAGAGTGGGACCTAAAGCTGATAAAAAGAAAACAGCAAGAAATTAATTTTTCATCAAATAATAATCAAAGCCCTTTCATTAGGGCTTTTTTTTTAAATCATTTTTAAATGGATATAGCCAGCATTCATAGGTTGTTTTTAAAGTGCAAATCAGTTTCGATTGATACCCGTAAAATTGAGTCGAATTCCTTTTTCGTTGCTATAAAAGGAGAGCGTTTTGATGCTAATACTTTCGCTAAAGAAGCACTGGAAAAAGGAGCTTCTTACGTGATAATTGATAATGAAGCCTATTATATTGACCACAGAACTATTTTGGTAGAAAACAGTTTAATTGCATTGCAAGAGTTAGCGAAGTTTCATCGCGCCTATCTTAAATTGCCTATAATTGCTCTTACAGGCAGTAATGGAAAAACTACAACGAAAGAACTTATTAATGTTGTTCTTTCTAAAAAATACAAAACAAAAGCCACTGTTGGAAATTTAAACAACCACATTGGCGTGCCTTTGACTTTACTTTCTTTTAATTCGGAGACAGAAATTGGAATTGTTGAAATGGGTGCAAATCACAAAAAGGAAATCGAATTTCTTTGTGAATTGGCAAAGCCAGACTATGGTTATATCACTAATTTTGGTAAAGCGCACTTGGAAGGATTTGGTGGTGTTGAGGGTGTTATTCAAGGTAAAAGTGAAATGTATCACTATCTTTCCGATAATGATAAAATGGCTTTTATAAACTTGGAAGATCCAATTCAGGTTGAAAAATCAAAAATGTTTAAATCATTTTCTTTTGGTATAAATAAAGAAAATGCGGATGTAAATATTACAAAAGTGACAGCAAATCCATTCGTGGTAATTAGTTATTCCGGGTTTACGATTTTATCTCATTTAATTGGTCTTTACAATGCTAATAATATAAATGCTGCCATCACAATTGGAAAGTATTTTAACGTGTCAGATATGTCAATTAAAGCGGCACTGGAAAGCTATGTTCCTGAAAATAACAGATCGCAATTATTGACATTGGGAACAAACCAGATTATTCTGGATGCATATAACGCGAATCCAAGCAGCATGATGGTTGCTATCGAGAACTTTAAACAATTAGACAATCCAAATAAGATTGTGATTTTGGGAGATATGTTTGAATTGGGAGAAGAAAGCCAACAGGAACATAAAACTATCGTAACAATGCTTTTAGATCAGATAAAAGTTAACTGTTACTTTATTGGAACTGAATTTTATGAGAATAAAGTTGCTAGAGATAATTTTCAGTTTTATGAAACATTTGATGCCTTTTCGGCTCATTTGAAAAACATGAAATTGGAGAACAAAACGATTTTGATTAAAGGTTCCAGGGGAATGGCATTAGAGAGAAGTTTGGATTTTTTATCTTAAATTGTATTGACAAAAAGAAGACATTGAAAAATGTTTTAATAATTATTATAGTTGTTATTTTTCAATTATGAAGTGGTCTTATTTATTTAAGTAATTTAACCACTGAATTTAGTAGCAGTTGAGATAGCTCTTTGTAGTAAGCGAAAAATTATATTTTTGAATTTCAAAGCCATCTTACGTTGTAAGATTGATAGTGAATTTTTAGCAAACAAAAATATAGTAATGGAAATGTGTGTGAAGGTTTTTGGGGAAGTAAACATCAATTTTATGAAAAAAATAATAACAACAGCACTTTTAGCAGTGTCCTTTTTTGCAATCGCTCAGCAAAAAAACAAAATAAGTCCGGTTCTCTTTTCTACAAAAGACCGAACGGTTACAGTTTATACTTCGGCGGATAATACGAATTTAAGATTGTCAAAAACAGATAATTTGCAATTCACGGATTTAAAACAACCACTTGAAACACAACTTTGTGTTTTTGTAAATCCAAGTAAAACCTTTCAGACATTTTTAGGGATTGGTGGTGCAATTACGGATGCAAGCGCAGAGGTTTTTGCAAAATTAACCAAAGAAAACCAACAAGAATTTTTAAATGCATATTACGATAAGGAAAAGGGAATAGGTTATTCACTGATTAGAACAAACATTCATAGTTGTGATTTTAGTTCGGGCAGTTACACTTACGTTGATGAAGGTGATGCGGCGTTAAGGAGTTTCAATATTTCCCATGACAAAGAATTTAGAATTCCACTAATTAAAAAAGCAATTGCTGCTGCAGACGGAAATGCTAACGTATTTGTGAGTCCATGGAGTCCACCTGCTTTTATGAAGGACACTAAAAAAATGCTTGAAGGCGGTAAATTATTGCCTGAATTTTATCAGTCCTGGGCAAATTACTATGTGAAATTCATTAACAGTTATCAAAAAGAGGGGATCCCTGTTTGGGGATTAACGATTCAAAATGAGCCAATGGCGAAGCAAACCTGGGAGTCCTGTATTTACACTGCCGAAGAAGAACGTGATTTCCTGAAAAATTATCTGGGGCCAACGTTAAAGAAAGCCGGACTTGGTGATAAAAAAATTACAGTTTGGGATCATAATAGAGATTTGCTGGCTCAAAGAGCGAGCACCATTTTAGATGATCCGCAAGCCAATAAATATGTTTGGGGAATTGGTTTCCATTGGTATGAAAACTGGAGCGGAGGAGACTCAATGTATGAAAATGTTGGTAAAGTAAATGAAATGTATCCAGACAAAAACTTACTTTTTACAGAAGGTTGCGTGGAGAAATTTGATTACAAAAAATTGCAGCTTTGGGCAAACGGTGAACGATATGGACAGTCAATGATTAACGATTTCAATAACGGAACTGTAGGATGGACTGATTGGAATGTTCTGTTGGATGAAAATGGAGGGCCAAACCATGTTGGTAATTTTTGTTTTGCTCCAATCCATGGTGATACTAGAACGGGAGAATTAGTCTACACGCCATCTTATTATTTCATAGGTCATTTCTCGAAATTTATTGGAAAAAGTGCAAAAAGAATCAGTAGTGTTTCCAGTCAAAGTTATTTATTAACTACTTCTTTTTTAAATAAAGATGGTAAAGCAATTACTGTTGTTATGAATAAAACGGATCGTAAATTGAAGTACTATTTATGCATTGGTACAAAAGCAACTGAGGTTTCTATCTTACCTCATGCTATCCAAACATTGGTGTATTAAACTTGAAGCTTATATCCATTATTTGAATTTTTATTAGTGTCTTTTTTTGGACTACTATTTCAAGACAGGAAAAATTGAACATAAAAAAACTCCTTAATTTCGTAAGGAGTTTTTTGTGGGCGATGAGGGGTTCGAACCCCCGACCCCCTCGGTGTAAACGAGGTGCTCTGAACCAGCTGAGCTAATCGCCCTAACACAATTTAGTCATTTTCATTTCCTTATTGCGAGTGCAAATATAAGCCACTTTTCTGGATTTGCAAGTAAAAAACAAAAAAAATTATAAAATTTCTGCAACTAGAAAGGTGCTTCCGCCAACATAGATAAAATCTGATTTTGATGCATTTTGTTTTGCGTCGCTGTAAGCTTCTGAAACCGAATTGTATAATTCCCCAATAAGTCCAAATTCCAAAGCTTTTTGCTGTAAAATGGCCACGTCTAAACCTCGAAAAATATTCGGTTTGCAGAAATAATAAATTGCATTTTTTGGGAATAAGGGTAAAATCTCCTCTAAATCTTTGTCGTTAACCACGCCAAATACTATATGTAACTTATCGAATTTTTCTTTTCGAACTTGATTGAGAACAATTTCCAAGCCGTTTTTATTATGCGCTGTGTCGCAAATAATTTTAGGTAATTCACCTAATTGTTGCCATCTGCCTAAAAGTCCCGTGTTTTTTACAACATTCAATAAACCAAATTTGATATTTTTCTCACTGATTTTAAATTCGTTTTGACTGTTTAAAATGCTAATAGTCTGTAAAACTGTTTTTTTATTGTGGACCTGGTAATCACCAATTAGATCACAAGAATAGTTTTCTGAAATCAAATCGGAAGCAAAATATATTTTCGATTGACTTTCTTTGGCTTTAGCTAAAAAAACAGGTTTCGTTTCAGAGGTATATTCTCCTATAACCACGGGAATGGTTGGTTTTACAATGCCTGCTTTTTCAAAAGCAATCAATTCAAGTGTATTTCCTAGAAATTGTGTATGATCTAATCCAATATTGGTAATCACGGATATAAGCGGCGTAATAACATTGGTGGCATCTAATCTGCCGCCCATTCCAACTTCGATGATGGCAATGTCTACTATTTCTTTTGCAAAATAATCGAACGCCAACCCAACGGTCATTTCGAAAAAACTCATGTCGTTTGCTTCAAAAAAAGATTTGTGTTTATTGATGAAATCAGTAACAAATTCTTCAGTAATATCAAATCCGTTAATTTTAATTCGCTCCCTGAAATCTTTTAAATGGGGAGACGTATACAAACCAACTTTATAGCCCGCTTCCTGAAGAATGGATGCCAGCATATGAGAGGTGGAACCTTTTCCGTTTGTTCCCGCTACATGCATGCATTTTATTTTTTCTTGTGGATTACCGAGATGTTGTACTAGTAAATGAGTGTTGGTTAAATCTTTTTTATAAGCCGAAGCGCCCTGAAGTTGGTACATCGGGAGTTGCTTAAACATCCAATCTATAGTTTCTTGATAGTTCATTTTTTTATAAAATTGCTGTGCATTAAAATATTTTTCGATTTTTTTAGTTTAATATTACATCGAAAAGTATCTTTAGTGCAAAATTGATATAATTTTTAGAATTAATGAGTAAAAAATAATAATAATATATGTTTAGTTTTATACAATTACAGGCCGATACCATTGCCAATGCTGCTTCAAACGTAGTTATCGAAAAAATTGCCCCAAATACCGAAATCTCTGTTTTGGAATTTATTTTAAAAGGCGGGTTCTTCTTAATTCCAATTTCAATCCTATTATTTTATACTTTTTATTTGATTATAGAACGTACTTTATACATTAATAAAGCGTCTAAAATTGATCATCGATTGATGTTAGACGTACGAGACAATTTAAATTCCGGTAATTTAGAATTAGCAAGATCAATTGCCGAGAGGAGCAACAACTCTTCTGGTAATATTATTAAAGAAGGAATTCTTGTAATTGGCAGGCCTATTGCCGAGATTGAATCTAATATGGATCGCGCTGCCGATATCGAAATTGGAGAAATGGAGAAACATTTGGGTCAATTAGGACTTATTGCAGGAATTGCGCCTACGTTAGGATTTATTGGAACAATTTCAGGAGTAATTAAAATATTTTACAGTATTTCCGTTACCGAGAATATCAGTATTGGTAATATTTCAGGAGGTTTATATGAAAAAATGATCAGTAGTGGATCTGGGTTGTTAGTTGGTATCATTGCTTACAGTGCCTACCATTTATTAAACGGAAAGATTGATAATTTCGCATTGAAAGTTCAAAAACAGATATTAGAGTTTGTAAACATAATTCAAAGAAGCTAAGATGTCCATTAAACGAAAAAGAAGATTTCATGCCGAAGTGGCTACTTCGTCATTGAGCGATATTATGTTTTTCTTGTTGTTGTTTTTTCTAATTATATCCACTTTGGCTAATCCAAATGTTATTAAAATGACATTGCCAAAAGCTAAATCCAATGAGAAAACCAACAAACAATATATTAGTTTATCAGTTACAGAAGATAAAAAATTCTACATCGATAAGCAGGCTGTCACTTTTGAAGCGTTAGAAACAACGCTTATGTCTAAAATGAACAGCGGGAAAGATCAAACGGTTATTGTAAGAATCCCATTCAATTTACAAGTGCAAGATTTAGTTGATGTTTTGCAAATTGGAGTGCGGAATAATTTGAAGTTTGTGATTGCTACAAGTCCCAAGTAAATGTCATTGCGAGTTTTTACGAAGTATCTAAATTATCTGGGCGTGACCGCAATAGAAAAAGGGGCTAATCAGCATAAAGTTGATTAGCCCCTTTTTCTATTGCGGTCGGGCTATCCGCAGTACTTCGGTACTTGCTCCTATCCCTCACGCAAATTCGTAACCCATCAATTTCTGGGGCAGTCATTGCGAGGAACAAAGCAATCACAGTTGTTGCTTTCGTCGTTATGTGATTGCTTCGTTCCTCGCAATGACATGAAAAACGAAAAAGCGGTGCTCCTAATTATTTTAATTCAAATTGAAGTTGTAAACAATTTTTCCTACCTGTTTTTCTGGGGCATCACTGCTAGCGTCCCATTTGGTATTCATGGCAGCTATTTTTGCCTGTTCTAATAAACAACTTGCCGTGTTGGTTGTTCCTTTTATTCCTGCAACAGCACTTATGGTTCTACCGTTTCGGTCTACGGATACTTCTACTACCACTTTTCCTTGTTCGTTACAAGTATATTTTGGTGCAGGTTTAGAAACTGCTTTCCGGTTTCCTAAAGAGTAACCAGTACCACCACCAGATCCGCTTCCTGATCCTCCGCCACTTCCTGAACCATATCCGCTACCGGTTCCTATTCCGTTTCCAGTACCATTTCCGCCTCCTGTTCCACCGCCAGATCCTCCGGTTCCATAATAGCCATTAGAGCTCAAACTTCCGTTTGCTTTTCCTTTGTTTCCTGCTGTTTTGTCATTACCATCTCCTCCTTTATTAGAACCTTTTAGAATGCTAGATAAGGCGTCATTTGTATTACTGGAAACTTTAGGTTTTACTACAACTGGTTTTATTTCCTGTTTTATAACCACGGTAGGTTTTTTCGTCTTTTCTTTGGTTGGGATTACTACGCTTTCTTCAGTGGTGTTTTCTTGTGATAAGATGGCTTCCTCAGGAGTCGATTTTGTAGCTATTTGTTTGGTTTGGTTTTTTACTTGTAAAACTTCACTTTTATAATTTGCTCCTGAACCTAAATCACTATCACCAAAATTTACGGTAACGCCTCCGCCACCTCCGCCACCTGCTAATTCAGCCATGTTGGCTGGAGGCCAAAATCTAATGAAAAATAAAATTAACAGCAAAGTCGCATATAAAAGGAATGATATTGCTAATGATTTCTTTTGATCTGAAGAAATGGTGGAACTCATCGGTATTTTAATATTTTAAAAGTGTATGTATAAAAAACGTTGAAATGTACTAAAAATTGCCAACAGAGAAAAGGTAATCTATTGTTAAAATTAATATTGCTGTTTAAGGTATAAAAAAACTCGGATTAAACAGATTAGAGAATCTGTTTAATCCGAGTTGGAATAGGTATTAAAATTATTGTGTTTTTGTCTTTAAGTCAATTGCTTTAAGGCAATTTCAAAGGCAGTAGCACTAATATTTGTTTTTGATGGATTTAATTGATGCGCTTTTTCGATTGCATTTTTAATAGTAGCCGAAGTGTCCTGAAAGATTGCTTCATCCGTCATTTGTACTTTCTTTTCCATAAAATAAGCAAAAACTCTAGCCATTCCACAGTTAGAAATAAAATCAGGAATCAAACTTACTTTGTGATCCACATCTTCCATAATTGGACCAAAAAAGATTTCTTTGTCTGCAAATGGAACATTGGCACCACAAGAAATTACTTCAAGACCATTAGCAATTAAGCTGTCAATTTGAGATTGAGCAACTAAACGGGAAGCGGCACAAGGAGTGAATATTTCAGCACCTATTGTCCATATTTTTTGATTGATTTCTTCAAAAGGAATTATATTCTCTGCAACCAGTTTGTTTCCGTCTTTGGCAAGGAATAATGATCTTATCTCTTCGAAAGTAAAACCTTCTTCCTTGATTAATCCACCATCTCTATCAATTATACCAATTACTTTTGCTCCCATTTCGGCTAAATAAAAAGCTGCTGCAGAACCTACATTTCCAAAACCTTGAACAATGGCTTTCTTTCCTTTTACATCACCACCATAAATAGTGTAATAATTACGAACGGCTTCGGCAACGCCATAACCGGTAATCATATCGGCAATAGTATATTTTCTAGAGACGTCTGGCGAGAATTTCGGGTTTTCGATTACTTTAACCACACCTTGACGCAATTGACCAATTCTATTGATTTTGTCTGCTTCTGTAGGTTTAAAATGACCATTAAAAACACCTTCTTGCGGATGCCAAACACCACATTCTTCCGTCATTGGAATTACTTCGTGAATTTCATCAACATTTAAATCGCCACCCGTTCCGTAATAACTTTTCAATAATGGAGAAACTGCTTTATACCAACGTTGTAAAACGCCTTTTTTTCTTGGATCATTTGGATCAAAATTAATTCCAGATTTAGCACCACCAATAGCAGGCCCTGAAACCGAAAATTTCACTTCCATTGTTTTTGCCAATGACAAAACCTCATTCATATCCAATCCTTTTCTCATACGAGTTCCACCACCGGCAGCACCACCGCGAAGGGAGTTGATGACAGTCCATCCTTCAGCTTCTGTTTCGGGATCTTTCCAGTTAAAAATGATTTCGGGTTCCTTATTTTCGAATTTCTTTAATAAATCTTTCATTTATTGCGATATGTTTAATTTTGACAAATATAAAAAATAGTATAATGCGAAATCTGTATTTGAAATATTATTTTAAAGAATCTAAATTTAAGAGTAATTGTGAATTATTTTGTGAAACGATCTAAAATAAAAGCGATAAATATTCCAAAAGAATAGGCCACTAAGTCAATCAAAAGGAATCCTTGTCCCAAAACATAGTGTCCTATTACTGTATTTCGAATTGTAGTAATCCAATCTGCTTGATAAAGTTGTGAAAATTCAATTGCAAAACAAATGCTTATAGCGATCAACGCAGCTTTGTGTTTTGACGTTTTTAAAAACAATAGTCTTATGATAAAATAAATCATTATGGCATATAAAATGTCACCAACACACAAAGGGACAATTGGAATTTGTCTGGAAAAAATCCCCAATAAGATGATTGTTAAGATTGTAATGAGATAGTGAATTCTTTTGTTTTTCATACGGTGAAAATAACTCCAGAACTGTGATCTTTTTGTGCCCCGGTTACACTTCGCAATACATTGACTTCTCCTCGTAATTTTAATACACCAAGCAAAGCAAATATTAATGCTTCTTTGAATTCCAATATTTTATTTGACGGAATTATAATTTTTATTTCCGGTAAATAGGATTGAATACGTTCTATAAGAAAATCATTGTATGCCCCACCACCAGTTATAAATAGGTTTCCTTTTTTAGTAGGCAGAGCCGATGCAATTTGAAACGCAACGTGTTCTGTGAAAGTTCGTAGCTTGTCTGTTGTCGAAATTTTATACGTGTCAATTATGGGTAATACGACCTCTTTTACAAATTCGAAGCCCAATGATTTTGGATGTTTTTTTTGATAAAAATCCAGATCGTTTAATTCGTTTAATAAATTTTCATTTATACTCCCAGTACTCGTTTTTTGTCCTTTATCGTCATACGCTAAACCCAGTTCATTTGCGTAAAAATTCAAAACTGTATTTACTGGAGAGATATCGAAAGCAATTCGTTCACCATTTTCTTCGAATGAAATATTTGAAAAACCGCCCAAATTCATACAATAGTCATATTCAGGAAATAATATTTTATCGCCAATAGGAACTAAAGGCGCGCCTTGTCCTCCCAATTGAACATCCTGAACTCTAAAATCACACACTACTGTTTGATGAATCAATGCGGAGATTTCTGGTAAATTGCCTATTTGAAGTGTAAAACCTTTCTGCGGTTGGTGTAAAATGGTATGACCATGCGAGCAAACGGCATCGATGTTTTCGATATTATACTTTTTAATGAAATTAGAGATGGTCGTGGCGAGAAGTTCGGTGTACTTTTGGTTTAAATCATCTAATTCGTTTATGGAGAAGTCCACAGCCATTTTTAGACTAGTAAGCCATTCTGAACTATAGCTAATAGTTTCACTTTCAATTATTTCGAAAGCCCATTCTTGACTCTCTACTCTAAATTGAATATGAGCCAAATCAATTCCATCCAGCGAAGTTCCTGACATTACTCCTATAACGTTATAGTTTTCTGTTTCCATATCCCAAATTTACGAATCAGAATTGATAAATTCACAAGAAAAAAGTATCTTTGGCTACTTTTTTTAAGTAATTCACAACTTTTTTATTTTATATAATTATGGATTTTAATCTAACCGAAGAGCAGTTAATGATTCAACAAGCCGCTAGAGATTTTGCTCAAAACGAATTGTTGCCGGGAGTAATTGAAAGAGATGAACACTCAAAATTTCCTACAGAGCAAGTTAAGCAAATGGCAGAACTTGGTTTTCTAGGAATGATGGTTGATCCTAAATATGGTGGTTCAGGACTGGATAGCGTTTCTTATATTTTGGCAGTTACTGAAATTGCAAAAATTGATGCCTCTGCGGCAGTTATTATGTCAGTAAATAACTCGTTGGTTTGTGCGGGAATAGAGAAATATTGCAATGTAGAACAAAAACTTAAATATTTAGTTCCTCTTGCCAAAGGGGAAGTTATTGGAGCTTTTTGTTTGTCGGAACCAGAAGCGGGATCTGATGCTACTTCACAAAAAACGACTGCAATTGATAAAGGAGATCATTACTTATTAAATGGTACCAAAAACTGGATTACTAACGGATCGTCTGCATCTACTTATATCGTAATTGCTCAAACTGACGTTGAAAAAGGACATAAAGGAATCAATGCTTTTATAGTGGAGAAAGGTTGGGCTGGTTTTGATATTGGTCTAAAAGAAAAGAAAATGGGAATTCGCGGGTCTGATACGCATTCTTTAATGTTTACCGATGTTAAAGTGCCTAAAGAAAACCGAATAGGAGCAGATGGATTTGGATTTAATTTCGCCATGAGCGTATTAAACGGAGGAAGAATAGGTATTGCTTCTCAAGCATTGGGTATAGCTACAGGTGCTTATGAATTGGCTTTGAAATATTCTCAAGAGCGTAAAGCTTTTGGAAAAGAAATTTTCAAACACCAAGCGATTGCTTTTAAACTAGCGGATATGGCGACTCAAATTATGGCTGCTAAAATGTTATGTTTTAAAGCTGCATCCGAAAAAGATTTAGGAATGGATATTTCTCAATCAGGAGCAATGGCCAAGTTATTTGCTTCTCAAACAGCTATGGACACGACTATTGAGGCCGTACAGATTCATGGTGGAAACGGTTATGTAGCCGAATATCATGTGGAACGTATGATGCGTGATGCTAAAATTACTCAGATTTATGAAGGTACTTCAGAGATTCAACGTATTGTAATTTCAAGAACGTTGATTTCTTAGATAAAATTTTATAGCTATTAAAACCCTTTCCAATTTCGATTGGAAAGGGTTTTGTTTTTTAAGTCGTTTTTTTAATACATTTACTCAAAGATTTACTTTTATGTATGAAGATTTAAAATATTGGTATTTACGCGATCACAAATTGTTTCGGACTTTAAGTTTCGGACAAATCAGACAATTGTGTATTATTACAGGTTTTAAAAAAGCAAATAAGGGGGAGATCATTTATTTTTCCTCGTCGGATGTGCCTCGAATTTTTTTGCTTAAAAAAGGAAATATTAAAATCGTAGCTGTTGATGAAGACGGAAACGAAACGATAAAAGATATTATTCAAAAAGGAGATTTATTTGGGGAACTTACTTTAGAAACAGATGATCAGACTAATGAATATGCAAAAGTCCTTTCAGATGATGTGGCAATTTGTAGCTTTCTACTATCTGATTTCGAAGATTTGTTATTGCGAAACCCTAGCTTGGCCTTGTCCTATACTAAATTTGTAGGATTGAAGATGAAGCGCATCAAAAACAGTTATTCTAATTTGATTTCAAAAGATGCTAAAACTAGATTGTTTCAGTTTCTAAAAGATTGGGCAGAGAAAGAAGGAAAGCGAGTGGAAAATGAAGTGGTTATCGAGAATTATCTTACTCAAACTGATATTGCTCAAATTATTTGTACATCAAGACAAACTGCTACTCAACTGCTGAATGAAATGGAAACAAATGGAATACTTCTTTACAATCGAAAAGAAATCGTTATTTTGGATGTAACAAAACTTTAATTACAACTATTTCGTATCTATTGTAAACTAGCTGACAAATGGTTTTTCTGGTTCTAAATACCTTTGGTAAAGAAATTTCAGAGAACCATTTAAATTCAATTACAATGAAAAAACAAATCATCTGTCTGCTTATCAGTTTTATTTCGTTAACAGGATTTTCTCAAAACGAAAGTACACGAATAAAACAGTTCAATTTAGAAAGAAATATCGCCATTAAAGGGTATGATCCTGTGGCTTATTTTAAACAAGGAAAAGCGGTGAAAGGAAAAAAAGAATTAACTTCAACCTTTGAAGGAGTTATTTATAATTTTTCTTCGGCGACAAATAAGGAGTTGTTTCTAAAAAATCAATCAGCTTATGAGCCTCAATATGGGGGTTGGTGTGCTTTTGCGATGGGAGATTCAGGTGAAAAAGTGGATATAAATCCAGAGACGTTCAAAATTATTGAAGGGAAATTATATCTTTTTTATAACGCTTATTTCAATAATACATTGAAAAGTTGGAATAAAAATCAGTTAGGTTTAAAGTCAAAGGCTGATGCAAATTGGAAAAAAATAATTCAATAAATTAGTAGTATGAAATCATCATTATTTACTTGGTTACTGCGTCTTGTTGTTGCCGTGATTTTATTGCAGACCTTATATTTTAAATTTACGGGTGCAGCGGAAAGTATTTATATTTTCAAAACTTTAGGGATGGAACCTTACGGTCGTATAGGCTCCGGTATTGCGGAACTAATTGCTTCCATTTTAATAGTAATACCCAGAACCACTCTACTTGGTGCATTACTTGGACTTGGAGTAATGATTGGTGCAATTATGTCACATTTGTTAGTTTTAGGAATTGAAGTGCAAAACGATGGTGGAACACTTTTCACCCTAGCGATAATCACCTTTCTGTGCTGTTCTATTTTAGTTTATCAAAATAGGAGTAAAACACCAAATTTGTTTAAATTAAATTTTTAATATGCTTATACCTTCCATAAATAATAGCTTAAACGGACTGGTCGATTTACTTAACCAGCTGTCTAATTCAGAGTATTATAACCCTTGTGCTTCCCTGAGTAATTCCTCTATAGGCGAACACACCAGGCATATTATAGAAATGTTTCAATGTCTTGAAGCGAATTATGAGGCGGGCATTGTAAACTATGATAACCGAAAAAGAAATATTGCAATTCAAACAGATACTGAATTTGCAATAAGTCAAATTAGAATTATCCAAGATTCTTTGGAAAAACAAAATAAAAAAATAGAACTGCAGCAAATTATTGATGGTGAGGAAATCCGTATTGATAGTAATTACTTCCGGGAATTGCTTTATAATTTAGAACACTGTATTCATCATCAGGCATTGATAAAGGTAGCCGTTTTGCAAAACGCAACAATTATTGTCGATGAAAATTTTGGTGTAGCCCGTTCCACAATCGAATATAGAAAACAATGTGTACAGTAAGTTTTGTAAATGTCAACGGTAAAATTATCATTACCTCAAATCGAGATGAAAAAGTAATACGTCCAAGTGCAATTCCTCCAAAAGATTATACCATTAACGGTAAAAATATCATTTTTCCAAAAGATCCAAAAGCTGGGGGAACTTGGTTTGTGGTAGATGCTGACGGAACTGTTTTGGTATTGTTAAACGGCGCAGAAGAAAAACACAAGGTTCAACTTCCGTACCGAAAAAGTCGGGGTTTGATTGTTTTGGATATTATAAGTAGTGCTTCACCAAAGGATTTCTGGCAGGAAATTGATTTAGAAGATATCGAACCCTTTACGCTGATTTTATTTCAAAATAATGAACTTTTTCAGTTGCGTTGGAATGGAAATCAAAAAGAAACCAAATCACTTGACATAAATAAAAATCATGTTTGGTCTTCTTCGACTTTATATCCGAAAGAAATTCGGGATAAACGTTCGAACTGGTTTTATACTTTTTTGGAAACAAATCCACAGATTTCAGAAGAAGAAATCCTTGGTTTTCATCGCTATACTGAAGAAGAAAATCAGGAAAACGGTTTGGTAATTAATCGAAATGAAGAAATGAAAACCTTAAGTATCACTCAATCTATAATCGAAAAAAATAAAGTTGCTATATTGCATTATGATTTAATTCATCAGAAAGAATATACGACCTCTTTTATTACTATTTAAAAAAATGGAAATTGACATAAGTTATGGCGAATAGGCGAATAAAATTACTCTTTCATAAAATTACCCACTGGGAATATTGGCCTTTCCAGATTGTTTACATTCCAATTTACTTTCTTTGGTCCTATTATTCTATTAAGGCAAAATCGATTTTTTTCTTTAATGCTTCTAATCCCACTATTAAAAATGGGGGATTTATGATGGAATCCAAAAAAGCAATTTATGATTTGATTCCGCAACAATTCTATCCAAAAACAGAGTTGATAAATGAAAGAACTTCACTAGAGACCATTTTAAAAATCATGGAATTTTCAGGAATAAAATATCCGTTGATTGCAAAACCGGATATAGGTTTACGTGGTTCGGGAGTTAAAAAAATCAATACTATTCAGGACTTGGAATTGTATGCCCATAAAGCAAATTTTGATTATGTTATCCAAGATTTGATTCCTTACGAAAACGAAATCGGCATTTTTTATGTGCGTTATCCTGATGAAAAATCGGGCAGAATTACAGGGATAGTTTCTAAAGAATTTCTAATTATTACCGGAGATGGCAATTCTACAATTGAAGAACTAATCAAAGAAAATCCGCGATACGAATTGCAATTGGAAGTATTAAAAAAGGAATACGGAAAAAAATTACTTGACATTCTTCCAAAAGATAAAAAACTGAATCTGGTCCCGTACGGGAATCACGCACGTGGAGCAAAATTTATAGATGGAAGCCATTGGATAACGCCAAAATTGACAAAAATTATTAATGAAATGTGTTTGCAGATTCCGGGTTTTTATTTTGGAAGATTGGATGTGATGTATGCTACTTTAGAAGACTTGGAACAAGGAAAAAACTTCTCTATTGTTGAATTGAATGGAGCGGCTAGCGAACCCACTCATATTTACGATCCAAAACATTCTTTATTGTTTGCGTGGAAAGAACTGGCACGACATATTACTTACATGTTCGAAATTAGTGTTCACAATCATAAAAATGGCATTCCATATTTGACTCACAAAGTGGGTATGCAAGAATATCGTTTGCATATAGAGCAAAGTAATAAGATTGTAAATTTTTAATGAAATGAAAGTAATAAAAAATATTTTTGTTGGTTTTTTAGTGAGCTTTATCGGCTCTATACCGCTTGGATATTTAAACATTATTGGCTTTGAAATTTATTCGAAATTTGGAATTAAGGACTTAATTTTCTATTTATTGGGGGTGATTTCTGTTGAGGTTTTTGTGATTTATTTTACTTTAATTTTTGCTGAAAAATTGGTAAATAATAAAAAACTCATGAAAGCAGTTGATTATTTTGCCATTATATTCTTGCTAATTCTGGGCTATTCTTTTTATGCTCATTCTAATCAATCAGCGGCAAATCATGATGATTTAGAAAAATATATTACCTATTCACCTTATCTTATTGGATTGGTTTTAAATTGCGTTAACTTTCTTCAATTGCCTTTTTGGACGGGTTGGAATCTTTATTTGATGAATGGGAACTATATTGCAATCGAAAATAAACTTAAATATTATTACGTTGCAGGAACCTTGATAGGAACATTTGTGGGAATGTTAGCGTTAGTTTTAATTTTAAATACACTATCGCAAAACACTACTTTTTTTTCTAAATATGTAATGTCAGTTATTATTCCTTTATTTTTCATAGTTTTAGCTTTTATTCAAATGTATAAAGTCTATAAAAAATATTATAAAAGATAATATTGGAATTTAAAAGTTCCATTAAAAATGTAATAAAGAATAAATATCCAATTATGAAAAAAATACTTCTATTAGTTCCTTTCGTTTTCTTTGGTTGTAAACAAACTTCAACCATACTGTCTGATTCTTTAAAAAATAAATCACAAACTCCATTAGGAATAAATTACAAGGTCAAAGAAACCGCAGTTGCGGAAACTTTGAAATACCTTTCTTCCGATGAATTAGAAGGCAGAGAAACCGGAACTAAAGGAATGGAGAAAGCGGCAGATTATTTGGAACAATTTTTCAAGAACAATAATGTAAAGCCTTATTTTAAAAGTTACCGCGACACTTTGACGGATTACAAAGTCCCGGCCTATAATATTGTTGGCTATGTCGAAGGAACAGATCCTATTCTAAAAAAGGAGTTCATAATTATTAGCGGACATTACGACCATATCGGAATTGATAAAAAAGGAGTGAATGGTGATTTCATTAACAATGGTGCCAATGATGACGCGTCTGGAACAACCGCTGTGGCTGAAATGGCTAAATATTTCAGTGTTTCTAAATCGAATAAAAGAAGCGTGCTTTTTGTGTTCTTCGTAGGAGAGGAAAAAGGTTTGTTGGGTTCGAAACATTTGGCCAAAAAACTAAAAGCGCAAAATTTTAATTTATATGCGCAATTTAATATCGAGATGATTGGTGTACCAATGAAACGAGATTTTCTTGCGTATATTACTGGTTTTGATAAGTCGAATATGGCCAGTAAAATAAATGAATATACTGGAAAAAAATCCATTGGTTTCCTCCCAAAAGAAGCGGAATATCAATTGTTTTATCGATCTGATAATTATTCTTTTTATGAGGTTTTTAAGGTTCCTTGTCAGTCAATAAGTACTTTCGATTTTGAAAATTTCCAATATTATCACCATGTTTCTGATGAGTTTAAAGCCATGGATATTCCTCACATGACTTCATTCATTCAGGAATTACTGCCAGCTGTAACGCAAATGGCTAGTTCCCCAACACATGAAATTATTATGGTTAAATAAATCTGCTTAGGAAACGGGTTGGCTCATATCGTACGCCAAAACAAAATAGTTGTTATTGTTGAATTGAAAATCGGAAATGATATTCCATTTTAATTTTTCGGTATGGGCTTTTGTTGAAGGAATATTGGTTTTGTTGATAAATGTCAGACTCAAAGGATATTTTTTAACCATGTGAATTCTCATGAATTCAAAAAATAATTTGATTAATCCTTTTCCGCGATATTCCTTAGCAATGCAAATAGGTCCGTACTGAAAACTGTTAGTTGTTGTTATATCAAAATCTAAAAAGCTAAGTTTAGGAAATAGTGCAGTCATATGAGTGAAAATTGGCCATTGATTGAAGAAGTTCCAACTCCCGCCAAAAATATAAGCGATGATGTTGTTATCGTCTTTAGCAATAAATAATCCTTCTTGTCCTATAATTTCGGTTAGTTGCTCTATGGTGAAACGAGTAGTAACAAATCCTGATTCTTTTTCTTCTTCAGAAAGATTAGAAACTAGATATAATTCTTGCAATGCTACTATTCCATCGATGTCATGTAATTTCGCTACTTCATATTGTATGTTCTCAATCATTTTCAATGGTTTTAGATGCAATTATTTTTCAAAACAAATTTAAGGGAAATTATAAGAATCCTAAATTATATCGCGGAAATAATCCGTGGTGTAAAAGATGTTTTACTGACGTTTTTGTTTATTTTTGCTATATGAAAAATATCATTGTAACAGGTACGAGTAGGGGAATAGGATTTGAGTTGGCAATGCAATTTGCTAATGCTGGACATCAGGTTTTAGCCATTTCCAGAAAAATACCACAAGAATTAATTGATAACGAAAACATCACTTGTCTTTCAGTGGATTTATCAAGTGAATCCGATTTAGAAAAAGTAGAATCTTTTCTTTCTTCTTCTTGGAAAAAAATTGATGCGATTGTTCATAATGCAGGCAGTCTATTATTGAAATCATTTTCAGAAACCACTCAGGAAGATTTTGAAAGTATTTATAAAGTAAATGTTTTTGGAGTTGCAAATTTGACAAGAACTTGTTTGCCCTACTTGTTAAAAGGAAGTCATGTGGTTACCATAAGTTCTATGGGTGGGATTCAAGGAAGTTTAAAGTTTGCAGGACTTTCAGCTTATAGTTCCAGTAAAGGAGCGGTAATTACCTTATCTGAATTATTAGCCGAAGAGTATAAAGAGCGTGGAATTTCTTTCAATGTTTTGGCCTTAGGTTCTGTTCAAACGGAAATGTTAGCAGAAGCTTTTCCAGGTTATCAAGCACCAATATCAGCAAGTGAAATGGCCGATTATATTTATGATTTCACTTTGACTGGGAATAAATATTTCAACGGGAAAGTATTGCAGGTTTCATCTACGAATCCGTAATTTATATTTATAATTCCTAATTGTTATGAGCGAAACACTTTCACGATATATACCCGAACATGCCGTAAAACCCGTTTTTGAACTTATTGTTGCCAATCAAGTGCATCTCAAGATTGTAAATGAAAGACAAACACGTCATGGCGATTATCGAAAAGGCTTGAGTGGTAAACACGAAATAACAGTCAATTCAAACCTGAATAAATACAAGTTTCTAATTACGCTGATACATGAAATTTCGCATTTGGTGGCTTTTGAGAAGTTTGGAAGAAACATTAAACCGCATGGTAATGAATGGAAGTATTCTTTCCAAAGGTTAATGATTCCGTACATTCGTCCGGAGATCTTCCCTAATCATTTATTGCCTTTGTTAGCGAGACATTTCAAAAATCCAACCGCCAGTAGCGATACTGATGCCACATTAGCCTTGGCATTGAAACAATTTGACCAGCAAAATGATAAAAATTATGTGTTTGAGATTCCTTACGGCAGTGTTTTCCGAATCCAAAACGGGAAAATATTTAAGAAAATAGCGGTAAGAACTAAGCGTTTTGAATGTCTAGAAGTTAGCTCTGGCAAGACCTATCTTTTTAATCCAAATGCTGAGGTGGAATTGTTGAAATCCAGTTAAATTTGAAATTGTTTATTCTTTCAAATAAGCTTCTCTGACTTTTTTGAATAAATTAGAAGAATAAACAAAGTCAACTACCGCTTGATTGTCAGTTCTGAAAATTTCTTCTTTGGTTCCTTCCCAGGCTTTTAGACCATTTTCAAGAAATAAAATTTTCTCGCCAATTTCCATTACTGAGTTCATATCATGCGTATTTATGACCGTAGTAATATTGTATTCTTCAGTGATTTCTTTGATAAGATTATCTATCAATATTGCTGTATTCGGGTCTAAACCGGAATTAGGTTCGTCACAAAAGAGATATTTTGGATTGTTTACAATAGCTCGTGCTATAGCAACACGTTTTTGCATTCCACCAGATATTTGAGAAGGTAATTTATTATGAGCATCTTCTAGATCAACTCTTTTTAGAACTAAGTCGACTCTCTGCTGAATTTTTATTCCACGCTCCTGGGTAAACATTTTTAAAGGGAAACCCACATTTTCAGCAACAGTCATCGAATCAAACAAAGCACTTCCTTGAAATACCATACCTATTTCAGTTCTTAGATCTCTTTTTTCATCAAGAGTTAAGTCAGAATATATTCGGCCATCAAAAGAAATTGTTCCGGAGTCAGGGGTGTGAATTCCTAATAAACTCTTTAACAATACTGTTTTTCCAGAACCACTTTGCCCAATTATTAAATTTGTTTTACCAGTTTCAAAAACAGTGCATATGCCCTTAAGAACTGGAACGCCGCCAAATGATTTTTCTATGTTTTTTACTTCTATCATTAGGTTAATAGTAATTGAGTTAAAATATAATTCACTAAAATAATAGTTACCGATGTCCATACAAATGCAACCGTGCTGGCTTTCCCAACTTCAAGTGCACCACCTTTCATATTAAAACCATGGAATGAAGGAATTGTTGCTAAAAGTAAACCGAAAATAAAAGTTTTTATGAAAGCATAAGCAATGTGGAATGGCATGAAATCACGTTGAAGTCCATCGACAAAATCAGTGCTGTCACCAAATCCTCCATAAACGCTGGCCATGTAACCGCCAACGATACCTAAAAACATGGATATTCCTATCAAGAATGGGTATAATAGTAATGCAATTAATTTGGGAAAAACTAAATAATTCAATGAGTTTACACCCATTACTTCTAATGCATCAATTTGTTCCGTAACGCGCATGGTTCCAATACTGGAAGTAATGAAGGAGCCCATTTTTCCAGCCATAATTATCGAAATAAAGGTAGGGGCAAACTCTAAAATAACGGATTGTCTTGTGGCATATCCGATAAGATATTTTGGAATCAATGGATTGGTTAAGTTCAAAGCAGTCTGAATGGCTACAACACCTCCAACAAAAAAGGAAATGAAAGCAACAATTCCAAGAGAACCAATAATTAAATCGTCTATTTCCTTGAAGATAAGACCTCTCATTACAGACCATTTAGTTGGTTTGTTGAAAATTTCTTTCCACATCAAAAAATATCTTCCAATTTGTGATAAATAACGAATGAGCATCATAGTTTTTGAAATATTGGCTAAATTACGAAAATAGTTAGGAGTTATAAGTTGTCAGTTAATAGTTTCGTTAGAAAAGTTTGTCTTTCATTTTCTGCAAACGATAGTTTCTGATAAATTTTGCTTGTTCTGGAGTTACTAACAAAGGTGTTTTTGCTGATTTTGCTTTAGTAAACCCTTTTAAATAATCTAGAAAGAGCAAAGGCTTCTTTTTCAACATTGCCAGTTTTGCCGAGGCAATTGCAGTGATTAAAAACCCGTAACCCAATGTGTAAAAAGCTTCTCCTTGTTTATAACGTGCTATCTTATTATAGTTAGCTCCAGTTGGTTTTAGGTGTTTTACGATTAATGAAGACTCTGTAACTACTTTCCATCCATAGAATTTTGAGAGTAATTCATCAACGGTATCCCAGCCCATTGCCGGTTTTAAGTTTCCTATTTGTTGAAAGCATGCTTTTCGATAGGCTTTAAAAGCACCTCGAATATGATCTTTATCGGTTAGATTTTCCAGAATCCATTGCCCGTTTTTCTCAATGTAGGCAAATCCACCTGCCATTCCTATAGTTGCATCTTTTTCGAAAATGTTTAAAATAGTCTCGAAATAATTAGTCGGTAAAATTAAGTCAGCGTCCAGCTTTACTATGATATCATAATTTTCGTCTAAGGTTTCAAAACCTTTATGAAAAGCTTGAATTACTTTGCTTCCGGGTAAATGAATCGCTTCAGAAGTTTTATTTACCAAGGTAATAAACGGATTTTCTTTGGCGAAAGCCATTACTATTTCGGCAGTTTTATCAGTGGAATTGTCATTAACTACTACTACTTTTTTTGGTGGAATAGTTTGAGAAAGCAATGATTGTAGTGTCAAGGCAATAAACGCTTCTTCGTTATGAGCTGGAATAACAATATAGTAGTTCATTATTTTATTTTTTCAGCGTAAACGATATAATACCTGTCAGTAAATTTTCGTAATAGGGGACGAATACCAAACTTCTTAACCGGATTAGTCCATTTTTCTCTGTCGATAATTTTCCAACCTGTTTTGTCCAAAAGCCAATCGAGTTGCCAATCTTCAAATTCATGATAATGCCTGTCCCACATATCCGTTTTGCTGCGATAAGCAGGTGAAAACCACAAACGCATAGGAATAGAGATAAAAAGTTTATCTGATTGTATTTCTTTTAAAATTGTGTACGGATTGAGTAAATGTTCGAAAATTTCGAAAGCAGTAACAGCAGCTGTTTTTTCTGATTGAAATACTTCTTGATTGTTATCTAAGTCTTCTCCGGTAGTATTTTTAACAGTGAAGCCCTCTGCCTTCATAATTTTAGAAAATGGATTTTCAACTCCTAAATCTAAAATGGTATCAGTTGTAGAGATATGTTTTTTTAAAAATTCTAAAGTGTGTTTGAATCTTTTATTTGGAAACGTTTTTTCGTACATTTTTTTATTTTTTAACAACAAAGGCGCAAAGGTACAAAGATATGTTTCTTATTTGCAGAATTTTTAGCCCAGATAATAGCGGAAAGCCCACGACTTAAAAGATGTAGTTTTTATTAGCTTAAAAAAGCGACTAAAAGAAGCTCTTTTTAAGGTTTGGAAAAACACATTTTTTAAGTGTGGACTTGAAGTGAATAGCTGGATTAGCTCCTGATTGCCGCGTTCCTCGCAATGATTAATATCTATAAACAAATGCATTAACATTCATCCCTGCTCCAACGGATGCAAAAAGTAGAATATCGCCTTTTTGTATAGATTGGTTTTCAATTTCTCCCCGAATTAACAAGTCGAAAAGGGTGGGAACGGTAGCAACACTGCTGTTTCCCAGTTCATGTATGCTCATAGGCATGATGTCTTGAGGAACTGGTCTGTCATGCAATTTATAAAAACGTTGAATGATTGCTTCGTCCATTTTTTCGTTGGCCTGATGGATAAGAATTTTTTTAACATCGTCAATCCCAATACCGCTTTTATCTAAACAACTCTTCATTGCTGCCGGTACTGTATTTAATGCGAATTCGTAAATTTTGCGTCCGTACATTTTTATGTATCGAATATCTGGGTCTAAATCCGGATTGTATGATTTTCCAAAAAACAAATAATTGGCTTCGTCGTTAGCGTACGTACCACTTTCGTAGGATAGCATACCGGTTTGATCATCAGAAGCTTCTATTATTGAAGCGCCAGCGCCATCAGAGTAAATCATAGAATCTCTATCGTGCTTGTCAACGACTCTTGATAAAGTCTCAGAACCAATAACCAAACAACGCTTGGCCATACCTGATTTGATAAATGCATTTGCTTGAAGCACACCTTCAATCCAACCTGGACATCCAAAAAGGATATCGTAAGCAACGCAATTTGGGTTTTTTATCTGTAATTTATGTTTGACGCGTGTGGCTAAACTAGGTAGCATATCTGATTGGACTGCTCCATGTTTTACATCACCAAAATTATGTGCAAAAATGATATAATCAATCGTTTCTGGATCTATGTTGGCATTTTCTATTGCTTTTTTTGAAGCAAAAAATGCGAGATCAGATGAGGTTAAATGATCTTCAGCATATCGCCTATGTTCGATTCCGGTTATTCCTTTAAATTTATTGATGACAACTTGATTAGGATAGCCAAATGCGGTTCCATCTTCATTCAAAAACACATGATTGCCGAAGTCTGTATTACTTATTTTTTTCTCTGGAATATAACTTCCTATTCCGGTTATTTTTATTTTCATTGAGTTTGTTTCCAAAATTTATGCTAATTTAAACATAAAAAAATTATTACTCTTATAATATTTACTATGCATGCATATAATTATCAAATAGTAAGTTTTAAGCGAAAATATTAAATATTTTATTATGAATTGCAAATTTAGATGCGATTTTATCGTAGTAATTCCTGTAAATGGAAAAAACGCCTATTTTTTAATTTAATGATAAATGAATCTTTCCTAATTGTCTCAAGAAATTATTGGAAGACTCTGTGGAATTTTGATTAGGCGAAAATAAAGTTTTTTCTAAACAAAGTATAAAAAAAAATGTCCCGATTTCTCGAGACATTTTAACTTGTATTTTAACTTTCCATGTAGGCTTCAATTGGAGCGCAACTACAAACTAAATTTCTATCGCCATAAGCGTCATCTGCTCTGCGAACGGTAGGCCAAAATTTGTTTTCGGCAATATAATCTAATGGGAAAGCAGCTTCTTCTCTGGTATATGGGAAATTCCAAACATCAGTAGTTAGCATTGCTAAAGTATGTGGGGAATTTTTCAAAACATTGTTATGGTCATCGGCACTGCTTGCTTCAATTTCTTTTCTAATTGAAATCATAGCATCACAAAAACGATCTAATTCTTCTAGGTTTTCACTTTCGGTTGGTTCAATCATTAATGTTCCGGCAACTGGGAAAGAAACTGTTGGAGCGTGAAAACCGTAATCCATTAATCGTTTTGCAATATCAGTAACTTCAATTCCTTTTTGTTTGAAAGGACGACATTCTAAAATCATTTCGTGAGCCGCGCGACCCATTTCACCTGAATACAAAGTATCGTAATGACCGTTTAGTTTTTCTTTAATGTAATTCGCATTTAAGATTGCATATTCAGTAGATTGTTTCAACCCTTCAGCACCTAACATACAGATGTAACCGTAAGAAATTAAACAAACTAAAGCAGAACCCCATGGTGCAGCCGAAATTGCTGTTATGGCTTTATCTCCACCAGTCGCAATTACTGGATTGGTTGGTAAAAACGGGACTAATTGTTTCGCCACGCATATTGGGCCAACACCAGGTCCACCACCACCGTGAGGAATGGCGAATGTTTTGTGTAAGTTCAAGTGACAAACGTCAGCACCAATAGTTGCTGGATTTGTTAATCCTACTTGTGCATTCATATTGGCACCATCCATATATACTTGTCCACCGTTATCGTGAATCAATTGTGTAATTTCTTTGATAGCGCTTTCGAAAACACCATGAGTCGATGGATAAGTTACCATCAAACAAGAAAGATTAGCTGCGTGAAGAATTGCTTTTTCACGTAAATCTTCCACGTCGATATTTCCGTTTTCCAATGTTTTGGTAACAATTACTTTCATTCCTGCCATCGCTGCCGAAGCCGGATTTGTTCCGTGAGCAGATGATGGAATCAAAGCAATATTTCTATGATGATCACCTCTTGACTGGTGGTACGCGCGAATCACCATTAATCCTGCATATTCTCCTTGAGCACCTGAGTTAGGTTGTAATGTTGTTCCTGCAAAACCAGTAATAACATTCAATTGTTGTTCTAGTTTTGAAAGCATTTCTTGATATCCTTGCGCTTGATCCAATGGTGCGAATGGGTGAATGTTATTCCATTGTGCATTGCTCAAAGGCAACATTTCTGATGCAGCATTCAATTTCATGGTACAAGATCCCAATGAAATCATAGAGTGATTCAAAGCCAGATCTTTTCTTTCTAACATTTTGATGTAACGCATCAAAGCGGTTTCAGAATGGTATTTGTTGAAAACATCGTGTTGTAAAAAAGTCGATGTTCTGTTTATGTTTTCTGGAAAATGATTGGTTTCTGTTAAACTGTCAATTGTAGTTGCCTGAGTCCCTTTTGCGGAAGCGAAAACACCAATGATTTTATTTAAATCAGCAATACTTGTTGTTTCATTCAAAGAAATAGAAACCGTATTTTCGTCGATGTAATAAAAGTTTACTTCGTTTTGTTCTGCAATTTCTTTCACTTTTTTAGCATCAGCTTTTACAACGATGGTGTCAAAGAATGCTGTATTCGTTTGCTGTAAGCCTAAATTTTCTAATGCGTTTGCCAAAGTCGCTGCTAAAGCATGAACCTTGTCAGCGATATACTGCAATCCTTTTGGACCATGATAAACCGCATACATTCCAGCCATAACAGATAATAGAACCTGAGCAGTACAAATATTTGAAGTCGCCTTATCACGTTTAATGTGTTGTTCACGTGTTTGCAATGCCATACGAAGTGCACGATTTCCGTTTGTATCAACAGTTACACCGATGATTCTTCCTGGCATGCTTCTTTTGTACTCATCTTTTGTAGCAAAATAAGCGGCATGTGGACCTCCGTAACCTAACGGAATTCCGAAACGTTGTGTTGTTCCTAAAACTACTGCAGCACCGATCTCTCCTGGAGGAGTCAGTTTAGTTAAACTTAATATATCAGCAGCAACAGCCACTTTTATTTCATTTTCTTTTGCTTTAGCAATGAAACCAGCATAGTCATGAACTTGTCCAAATTTACCTGGATATTGAAGAATGGCTCCGAAAAATTCAGTTGAAAAATCAAATTCTTCATGGTTTCCAATAACTAATTCAACACCGATAGGAGTAGAACGCGTTTGTAAAACCGATAATGTTTGGGGTAAAATTTCTTCTGAAACGAAAAATTTACAAACGTTAGCTTTCTTTTGATCACGAGTTCTTACATCAAATAGTAATGCCATAGCTTCTGCCGCTGCTGTACTTTCGTCAAGAAGAGAAGCATTGGCAATTTCCATTCCTGTTAATTCGATAACCATGGTTTGGAAATTCAAAATCGCTTCTAAACGACCTTGAGCAATTTCAGCTTGATAAGGTGTGTAAGCAGTGTACCATCCTGGGTTTTCAAAAACATTTCTTTGAATAACTGCAGGAATAATCGCTTGGTTGTATCCTAAACCAATGTAGGATTGGAACATTTTGTTCTTATTTCCTAATTGAGTAATATGATTTGAATATTCATATTCAGTCATTGCAGGTTCTAAATCTAAATCTGATTTCAAGCGAATGTCGCTTGGAATAGTTTCGAAAATCAATTGGTCCAGCGTTTCTGCGCCAATTGTTTTCAACATATGTTGTAGGTCGTTTTCTCTTGGGCCTATGTGTCTTAAAGCAAAAGCATCTGTTTTCATACAAAAATATAGGTGTTGTTTTTTAGTGCTGCAAAAATAAGTATTATTAATAGTTTAAAACGTATTTTGGTATTCATATTTTATTGATTTTTCAACTAAATGGTAGATTTGTTCACAATTGACTAATTTTGTTTAATGAAGGTATTTAAACAAATTTTTAATTTTTACGTAAATAGTAGCATTCATGTTGCTTTATCGTGTTATTCTCTTGTCAAGATGACGCAACACATGTTCAACATTCCGTTTGATGAACCAATTGCTAATTTTGTTTTTTTTGGAACAATCGTAGGATATAATTTTGTGAAATACGATGCATTGGCCAGAGCCAAAAAACAGCAAATGCGAAAGGAATTAAAAATAATTGCTTTATTTAGTTTTTGTTCTCTTATAATGGTGGGCTATTATTTTTTTCAGTTGCATCGCATTACTCAAATTGTTGCAATTGCTTTTTTGAGTATCACTTTATTGTATACGCTTCCGTTTTTTCCAAATAAGAGGAATGCCAGAAACTGGGCTGGTGTGAAAATTTATATTGTGGCTTTGTGTTGGGTGGGTGTGACTTTAGGTTTGCCTGTTTTGAATGCTGAAATTGCCATTACTTCAGATTTTTACCTTAAATGTATTCAAAGGTTCATTCTTATTTTTGTGTTGGTCCTTATTTTTGAAATCATTGATTTGGCAAATGATGATCCGCATTTGCAAACCGTACCACAACAAATAGGAGTGAAGCGCACAAAAATATTAGGAATGTTACTTTTGATTCCGTTTTATTTTCTGGAATTTTTTAAAAGTAATTTTGATGAAAATCAATTAGTTGTCAACCTGATATTGGTGATTATGATTTCTCTATTTCTGCTTTTCTCCAATGAAAAACGTTCGAAATATTATACTTCTTTTTGGGTAGAAAGCGTGCCTATTGTCTGGTGGTTGTTGCTTCTATTGTTTTAAAAATATTGATATTGGTGAATACGTTCACCAAAAAATATACAAATTTGGTGAATACGTTCACCAAAAACAATATAAATTTGGTGAATAGGATTTTATTGTAGTATATTTGTTTAAAGTTTATTGCTATGATTATAAGAGATTTAACTTCAGTTGTTCAAAAAAATATAAATAAAGGAAAAGTTATTGTCTTGATAGGACCGCGCCAAGTGGGTAAAACGACATTAATCAATTCCTTATTGAAGGATATTCCGTTTCTATTTCTTGATGGCGATGATGCCGTCGTGTCGGATACTTTGGCAAGTGCAAATACAGAAACCTTAAAAAATATTATAGGAAATTATAAATACGTTTTTATAGATGAGGTACAGCGAATTCCAAATATTGGATTGAAATTAAAAATTATTGTTGATCAAATCAAAGACGTACAGGTGATCGTTAGCGGTTCTTCGGCTTTTGATATCAATCATGTCACCCAAGAACCTTTGACGGGCCGAAAATTTGAATACCATTTGTATGCTATTTCATGGAATGAATTTGAAAGTAATGTGGGTTACATCAAAGCGCAACAGCAATTAGAGTTGCGTTTACTTTATGGAATGTATCCGGATGTGATCAATAATTTTGGTAATGAATACGAGATTTTAAAAAATTTGGTTTCCAGTTATTTGTACAAAGATGTTTTGAGTTTGGCGGGTATCCGGAAATCAGAGGTTTTAGAGAAGATTCTTCAGGCTTTGGCATTGCAAGTGGGTAGCGAAGTGAGTTACAATGAAATTGCGCAATTAGTGGGTGTAGATAAAAACACGGTGAGTACTTATATTGATGTATTGGAGAAAGCTTTCGTAATTTTTAGATTGAATAGTTTTAGTAAAAACATTCGAAACGAAATCAAAGCCAACAGAAAAATTTATTTCTATGACAATGGAGTTCGCAATATGTTAATTGGTAATTTTAATACTTTAGAATTTCGTCAAGACAAAGGAGCGCTTTGGGAAAATTTTCTAGTTTCTGAACGAATAAAAATGCTTTCCTATACGGATAGTTTGGCGAAGCCGTATTTTTGGAGAACAACGCAGCAACAGGAAATAGATTACATCGAAACGAATGCTGATGTGATTAGTGCTTTTGAATTTAAATGGTCTTCGAATAAAAAAATCAAGTTGCCTAAATCATTTCAAGAGGCTTATCAGCCCAGTTTTTTAGTGGTAAGTAAAGAGAATTTCAGGGAGTTTTTGAAATAATAAAACCGAAGCAGGACTACTTCGGTTTTATATCTGAAATCTAAACCAATCCTGATCTTTTCAGCAAAGCGTCTGGAGAAGGTTCTTGCCCTCTAAAGCGTTTGTATAAAGTCATTGGTTGTTCCGTGCCACCTTTGGAAAGTATATTGTCTTTAAATTTTGTTGCCACTTCTTTATTAAAAATTCCTTTTTCTTGGAAATATGCAAAAGCATCTGCATCGAGTACTTCAGCCCATTTGTAACTATAATATCCAGACGAATATCCGCCTTGAAAAATATGGGAAAACGAAACACTCATGCAATTTTCGGCTACATCAGGATATAGAATGGTGTTTTCCATAGCTGCTTTTTCAAACGTTTTTACAGTGGTAATTCCATTAGGATTGTTACTGTGAAAGGCCATGTCCAATAATCCAAAACTAATTTGGCGTAAGGTTGCCATTCCTTCTTGGAAGCTTGAGCTTTCCTTGATTTTTTCCACGAATTCTTGCGGTATAATTTCTCCCGTTTGATAATGATTGGCGAATAAAGCCAAAGCTTCCGGCTCGTAACACCAGTTTTCCATAATCTGGCTTGGCAATTCCACAAAATCCCAATAAACTGAAGTCCCTGACAAACTAGGATATGTTGTATTGGCTAACATGCCGTGTAAGCCGTGGCCAAATTCATGAAACAAAGTCGTTACTTCATTAAATGTCAATAAAGATGGTTTGGTTTCTGTTGGTTTTGTAAAATTACAAACATTAGAAATATGTGGTCTTTCGTTTTTTCTGTCTTTAATGTATTGTGATTTAAAAGAAGTCATCCACGCGCCATTTCGTTTGCCTTTTCTTGGAAAAAAATCAGCATAAAAAATGGCAACCAGTTCATTCTTTTCATCTTTCACTTCGTAAGTGGTCACTTCATTGTGGTATTTATCGATGTCGAAAATTTCAGTAAAAGTGATTCCGTATAATTTTTGAGCAATCGTGAATGCGCCTTGCAGTACTTTTTCTAGTTGAAAATAAGGTTTTAATTTTTCATCATCCAAATTGAATAATTTCTGTTTCAATTTTTCTGAATAGTAAGCGCCATCCCATTTTTCTAAATGATCAATGCCGTCCAATGCTTTGGCGAAAGCGGTAAGCTCAGCAAATTCTCTTTCGGCAGCGGGTTTTGCTTTAACTAATAAATCATCCAAAAAGGATTTTACTTTGTCTGGATTTTGTGCCATTCTTTCTTCCAAAACAAAATGGGAATGTGTTTGATAACCCAGTAAATTAGCTCTTTCATGACGTAATTTGGCAATTTTGAGTACGTTTTCCTGATTGTCGAATTCGTTATTGTGAAATCCTTTCTTTCCTGCTGCTATGGCAATTTCTTTTCGTAGTTCCCTGTTATCAGCATAAGTTACGAACGGAATATAACTTGGGAAATCCAACGTAAAAATCCAACCTTCTATTTCTTTTGATTTTGCCAATGATTTTGCGGCTTCAATAGTTCCTTCCGGTAGGCCTTTTAAATTTTCTTCGTCTGTAATAATTAATTCGTAATTATTGGTTTCTGCCAAAACATTTTCACCGTAAGTCAGTTTTAGTTTGGCTAATTCCGTATCAATTTCGCGCAAGCGAACTTTTTTATCTTCAGAAAGTAGCGCTCCATTTCGAGAGAAATTTTTAAATTTTTTGTCTAATAATGTTGCTTGTTCTGGTGTTAAATTTAGACTGTCTTTTTGTTCAAAAACTGATTTGACCTTTTTGAATAAATCTGCGTTCAAAGTGATGTCGTTGCTAAATTCTGTCAATAGCGGTGAAACTTCCTGTGCGATTTTTTGCATTTCGTCTGAGGTTTCTGCCGAGTTCAAATTGAAGAATATGCTCGATAATCGGTCCAGCGCATTTCCGGAAAAATCCAATTTTTCTATAGTGTTTTCGAATGTTGGTAATTCTGCATTGTTTATAATTGCATCGATTTCTGCTTTTGCGGAAGCAATATTTTCAATAAAAGAGGGTTTGTAATCGTCAAGTTTTATTTGGGAAAATGGCGCAGTATCGTATTTAGTATTGAAATGTTGAGTGAGAATATTCATTGTTGAGTCATTAATTTTCTGTTGGTGAAATATCGAATTTTGTATATACAAATGTAGGGATTTATTAAAAAAAAATGGAGTTTCTAATAGGATTGATTTATTGTTAAAATTTATAAAACGTCAGTCGATCTTATGATTAAAAACGCCTACATTGTAAAAAAATGTTAGTTCTCAAACTGACTAATTATAAAAAAGTTACTAAATTAAGTACGTTATGAACTATCATATTACAATAAAAAATGCCTTTAGTGTGGACCAAATTGAAGACTATTGGACTAATGAAGATTATGTGCAGTTGCTGGAAAAATTCGATTATCCAGATGCAGCTGGCGCTGATAAGGAAAGCTTAAGCGAATTGCTTGAAATGGCAATTACCGATTTTGAGCCTAAAGAAGCCGCTGTAATTGTATTAACTTATAAATTAGCAGAGCAATTAAATGAAGGGCAAATACAACAGATTTCTAACGACATGTTTTTAGATAAAGTTTGTGAAGAATATCCGGAAATTGGTTTACATGCAAAATTGTTTCACGTAAATCAATTGCTTTTCAAAGCATATAACGGTAAATTTCCAAATGCAAAAGCTACAATTGTAAAGTGTAGTTTTGCTCCTTTAGAAGAAGAAACTGTGAAGGAGTTAACAAAGGAAGATGTGTTGAAATTGTTAAGCAACGGATTGTCTGACAGCAATCTTATAAAAAGATTGTTTGACCACCAAATGAATCATAATGCTCCATTTCCGGAAGCTGACGACATTCTGTGGGATTTAACCACAACGAATAATGTTGATTTTACAGTAACCACGTCTGAATATTGGTTAAACAGAGATGATATAATTGCTTCAGAATTCGATGGAATTTTGGAAGAAGTGTTGACAGAAGATTAAAGAATTAATTAGAATAAAAATAAAGATAAAAAGCTCCGTCATGGAGCTTTTTATTATTTATTTAGACTTTCAGAGGCAATATCCACGGCTTCTTTTAATCCAGTTTTATATGATATTATTCTGTCTAAGACAATTTTATCGTGGCAACCAATAATTTGTGCCGCCAAAATACCTGCATTCTTGGCTCCGTTTAGCGCAACTGTTGCTACAGGAACACCACCAGGCATTTGTAGAATGGATAAAACACTGTCCCAGCCATCAATAGAATTACTCGATTTTATCGGAACACCAATTACAGGAAGTGGAGACATGGAGGCAACCATTCCAGGCAGATGTGCAGCACCTCCGGCTCCAGCAATAATTACCGAAATGCCGCGAGTGTGAGCGTTTTTACTGAAATCAAATAATTTTTCAGGAGTTCTGTGTGCGGAGACAATATCAACTTCTGTTTCTATGTCAAATGCTTTTAAGATGTCTATCGCTTCTTGCATTACAGGCATATCTGATATGCTTCCCATTATTACGGCTACTTTCATTATTTTTTATTTAAAGATTAATTCATCCGTTCGCCTTTTGGGCTCGGGTGAAAAATTTAAAGATTGAAAAATTATTTAAAAGTCTATTTAGCTTACTACAATTTTTAAATCATTAAATCTTTTAATTATTCAATTTATCGCTGATTACTCTTATAGTATTCTTTACATCTTGCGCAATACGTCTTGCTTCTTTTATGTCCTCATTTACTATAGTTACATGCCCCATTTTTCTAAAAGGACGAGTTTGTTTTTTTCCGTAAATATGTGGTGTGACACCATTCCATCCTAATATTTTTTCGATATTTTCATAAACTACGTCTCCTGAAAATCCTTCAGCACCAACTAAATTCACCATAATTCCAGCTACTTTGCTATCGGTATTTCCTAAGGGTAAGTTAAGAATTGCTCTCAAATGATTTTCGAATTGTGAAGTATAGCTGGCTTCAATCGAATAATGACCTGAATTGTGCGGGCGAGGAGCAACTTCGTTTACAAGAATCTCGTCATCTTCTGTTTGGAACATTTCCACTGCCAAAAGTCCAACATGATTGAATTTTTCAGAAACATTCAAGGCGATTGCTCTCGCTTTTTCGGCAACTGTGTCATCGATTCGAGCAGGACAAATCACATATTCTACTTGGTTTGCTTCTGGATGAAATTCCATTTCAACCACAGGATATGTTTTTATGTCGCCGGATGGATTGCGACAAACGATTACTGCCAACTCATTTTTGAACGGAACCATTTCTTCAGCAATACATTCTACATTAGCTAAATTGTCTAAATCCGAGATTTGTCTAATTACTTTAACGCCATTTCCGTCGTAACCAAATTCCGTACATTTCCATACGAAAGGTAATTTTAGTTTGGAATCGAGAATGTCAACAACTACACTTTTTAAATTTGGGAATCGCTTGTAGTTTGCAGTTGGTATAGCATGTTGTATATAAAAATCTTTTTGAATCCCTTTATTTTGAATGAGTTTTAGTGTTTTAGGTGAAGGGTAGACTTTCAATCCTTCATCTTCTAGTTTTACTAAAGCTTCAAGATTAACCAGTTCGATTTCAAAGGTTAAAACATCAACTAGTTTTCCAAAATTGTAAACGGTTTCAAAATTCATTAAGTCGCCTTTGAAAAATTGGTCACAGGCTATTTTGCAAGGTGCTTCATCACTTGGATCAAGTACATAAGTTTGTATATCGAATTTTCGGGTGTCAGATAACAGCATTTTGCCGAGTTGTCCGCCACCGAGAATTCCAAGTTTAAAATCAGAAGAAAAATAATTCATCGTTGTATTGAAATTTATCTGTAAAATTGATTTTACAAAGATACTTTTAAATGAGTAATAATAAAAAAATACGAGTTGTAAAATGGTCGGATAAGTATTTCAGTATTTCGAATATTATCTTCTCACAATTACTTTTTTGGAAAAATTCCCGTTGGTGGTCTCGATTTTTAAATTATAAAATCCTGTCGATAGATTTTCAACATTGATTGAAAGCTGACTGCCGTTTAAAGGATTTTTATATTTTCCAATAAATTTTCCGTCTATTGAGTAAATAGAAACCGAATAAATATCATTGTTGTTTGGCGAATTAATGGTAATCAGTTCCGAAGTTGGATTTGGATAAACGATAACTTCATAGGTATTTTTGAATTCGTTGACAGAAAGTAACTTGTCAGTATAACAGGTTGAATTAACTATATTTTGAGTTTTGATTAAATCCGCTATTTTATTATTTGAAAAGCCGGTATTAGTGGTTTGATTGTAAAAAGTCAAATCTAATGTTTGGTTGCTTGCTCCAAACCAATCTTGAAGAATTGTACTAAAAACTCTTCTGTTGTCATGCTGAACGGTTCGAACTTGATAGTTATTTGCCAAAACGGCTTCAGATAAATTAATATTTGTCCCGGAGATTCCAGGATTTATGGCGCTCCCAAAAACAAACATCGGGGCAATTTCTCCGTGATCCGTGCCTAAGCTTGCATTTTCTCCCGCTTTTCTCCCAAATTCTGAAAAGGTAACTGCTACAACATCATTGGCCATGTTCTGATTATTCAAGTCCGTGATGAAAGTGTTAATTGCCTCTGAAATTTGAGTCAAAAGAGTGGCATGATTGCCTAGATGAGTAGTATTATTTGCAGCTACTTGCATGTCATGAGTGTCAAATCCGCCAACTTTAACTAAATAGACTTTGGTCTGAAGGCCACCTGAAATAAATCGTGCGACTGTTTTTAACTGATTGGATAAGCTAGTGTTAGGATATGTTAATGAATTAGAGCCTGAATTAAAGGAGCTGGAAATAGTCTGCGCATAAGCATTTGTAGAAGCATCATTGTTAATGATATATTGAATTAATCCTCCATATTCGGAATCGGGTATGTTTGCTGGCGGTTGACCGCCTAAACCATTCACCACAGAATAAAATCCAGATAAATCCTGTCCACTAATGTTTAAAGACATACCATGTTCGACTTCTCCATGAAAACCTAATGAATTATCGCTACTGCCAAGTTGAATTCCTAAAGGGAAATTTGAATTTAAAAATTCAGCATAGTAATTCTCAAGAAAACGTCCCGTCCATCCGCTATCTAAATTATTGTTAGCCATGGTGCCATCTCCTCCTGTCAACCATAAATCAGTTGATTTGAAATGAGATTTGTCTTGGGCAGGATAGCCAACGCCTTGAATGATTCTCATAAATCCTTTGTCATATAAGCTTTTGAATCCTATAAGGGAAGGGTGTAATCCTACTTGATCGGTTAATGCCAAAGTTGAATCAAGATTAATGATGCCATTTGTCATTCCAACGTTATTAAGTTTAATGTTAGGACGCAACGTCGCATAAGTATCATACTGATTGATGGGTACAATGGTGTTTAGTCCATCATTAGCCCCAGCTAATTGAATTAAAACTATTTTTTTTGAGCTGGGATCAGGGCAGGATGTCATACCTGCTGATTTGAAAAGAGCAAACACTTCTGTGGGTAACAATGAAAGTACGCTAGCAGTTGAAGTTAGTTTAATAAAATTTCTTCTTTTCATGATATTTGTTGTTTTTGGAATTAAATGAATTAAACTAAAACAGTCGAGATTTGGGGTCTCCTAATATCTTGTACGCTATATGAATTGTTGGGTAATACCAAATGTATTTAAGGTTTAAATTCTCTTAAATATTTTGGATAATAATAAATTTTTTAAATAATACTAAAACATTTGAGATTCGGGGGCTCTTAATATTTTGGTTACTAACAGCTTTAATCGAGACTCGACTACTGAGTTATTATTGGTGCTAATAAAGTTATTCCACGCTTCAGTCCAATAATAATTAGATAGACCTTGCAGGAGGAAAGAATTCATAAAGTAGTTAATACGATCACTGTCTGTTTCTTGGGCGAAAAGTGCGTTGCACAGTTCGGAAGTTAATGTAAGAGGGTTCGAAGGATTTGATACGATTCCAGTGTTTTTTAAGACATCTGAAATGTTTATTTTAACAGCAATATTACTATTACCACTGATCCTATTTACTCCGTCGAGTAAAGATTCTCCTAATCTGTATTTTGCAATTAAGGTTGAAGATGAAATCCAAGTTTTATCAAAAGCAGGAGCTTGATAATAGGCAGCATGTCCGGCAACATTTTCAGGTTCAAATAGAATCATATTGGAACGCACAAAAAAGGTATTGTTGACGAAATACCACCAAAAAACATTATAGAAATTTAATGGATTCGAAGTAGGATCTGGAATTGCGGCTTTTAAATACGTGCATATTTCTGATAATTGCTGAAGGGGAGATTTTATTATTCCACCTATAATTTCATCAGTTGTGATACTATCATCTAAATCGTAAAAATGTTGGCTTTCTAATAATTTTCTAATAATTGGAACAATTTCATATCCATTGTTGTAAAGGTCTTGTGCTAATGGATTTATAATGTCGTTTTCTACTTCTGACGAAATGTTGCTTTTAACGAAATAAGTATATAATTTTCTGCAAATATTTTTTGCTGTAGCCGATTGGTCAAAAACCATCTCAATGTAATTGTCTAATTCGGTATCCATCGAAGAAGCATCACTTGAAGAAGTAATTATTTTGTTGTTAAAAGCACTACTAAATGTTTTAGGACTGGTATTGTGATCTGAGAATTGATTGTACCCTTTTGGAATTCCAGTTTCAGAATCAATTAGAGATCTGTCGGATTTTCTTTTGAATCCCGTTAATATTCTTGCTGTCTGCACAATATCTGATTCGGTATAATTCGTGTAATTTCCGGGTGTAACTTGTGCTCCTTTCCCAATAGTGAATAATTCTAGAAACTCGCGGGCATAATTTTCATTTGGAGAACTTTTCACATTTGAAGTATTATTCAAAAAACAAAGCATAGAATTATTGAGTGTCATCTTTTTTGCTAACTTTTTATAATTCCCATAGGAATAAAATAAAAGCAATCGGATGTAATCGTAGAATTCGGTGGAAGATCCAAAAACCTGTTCGTTTTTTATTACTGTAAAACGGGTAGATAGAAAATGAGAAAGTTTAAATTTTAATGTGGGAGTATTTATGGCATTATACCACCACCAACCAGCTACAAGTACACCTTTACCATATTGGTTAGCAATTGAGGTCGGTAAATTTGCGGATTCGGTCCAAAAACCATCTGGAGCAGTGGTTGGCAAAGGGTCATACGGTAGGTTTAACGCGAGGGGTTTATCAACCAATAATAGATCTAGCGCTTGGCTGGGGGCGAGCTTTGAATATTGGTCTATCAAGGCCTTGGTGTAAACAAAAGTTGCTCTTCGCAACAAATGTTTAGCGTTTTTTACACCTAAAACTGTGGTATTTGGATTTAGTGAAGCCATAATTATACGATTTTCATTATCCTATACTTAAAGTTAGGAATAAATAAATTTGATACACTATTTTTTCGATTAACAGATTGTAATAGTCGTCTAACTGATTGTTTTTTAGTAGATTATATGTTTTTTTTAGGGTTTCGGATACAGATTTTATAATTGCGTTATTAAGATAATTTGTGCATTCAATAAGCTAATTACAAATTAATGTCCAATTAGCAATTGTCAAATCCGAATTCTGTATCTTTGCACATTATTTTAAATAGGATAATAATGATACAACTTCACGATAAACAATTTGTTCCGTTTATTTCCGCTAAAGAAATTGAGTTTGCAATAGCAAAAATGGTTGCTCAAATAGAAGATGATTTTTTTGATGAAACGCCGGTGTTTGTTGGCGTTTTGAATGGCGCTTTCATGGTCGTTTCTGATTTCATGAAATTGTATAAAAAACCATGTGAAGTATCTTTCATAAAAATGGCTTCCTATGAAGGGACTTCGTCAACTGAAGAGGTGAAACAATTGATAGGATTGAACCAAGATTTGACCGGACGCACTGTCGTAATTATCGAAGATATTGTAGACACTGGAAATACAGTAGTTGAATTGAAAGAATTGTTCAAAAAACAAAATGTAAAACATTTTAAAATAGCAACACTTTTTTTTAAACCAGAAGCATATACAAAAGATGTCAAGATAGATTACGTTGGAATTAGAATTCCAAATAAATTTATTGTTGGTTATGGTTTGGACTATAATGGATTAGGAAGAAATTTACCCGAAGTATATAAACTAAAAGAATAACTACCCAACAACATTATGATCAACATTGTTTTATTTGGAAAGCCAGGAGCAGGAAAAGGAACTCAAGCAGAGTTTTTAAAAGAGAAATACAAATTAACGCACATATCCACTGGTGATGTATTTCGTTTTAATTTGAAAAACGATACTGAATTAGGGAAACAGGCAAGAGTCTACATGGATTCGGGCGATTTAGTGCCTGATGAATTGACTACCAAAATGCTTATTGATGAGGTAAATAAACATCCAGATACAAATGGAATTTTATTTGACGGTTACCCAAGAACAATTTCACAAGCCGAAGACTTAGATGCGTTTCTTACTACAATTGGCTCTAAAGTTGCTGCAACAGTAGCACTTGAAGCCGATGATGAAATCTTAATCCAACGATTATTGGAAAGAGGAAAAACAAGTGGTAGAATAGACGATCAAGATGAAGATAAAATAAGAAATCGTTACCAAGAATACAATGAAAAAACGGCTCCTTTAATGGGGTATTATGAACAACAAGGAAAGTTTCACGCCGTAAATGGAATAGGAACTATTCAAGAAATTACGGAACGGTTAAGTGCCGTTATTGATAATTTATAGGAGCAATTTCCAGCTGTACGTTACAATCCCGATAATTTTCGGGACTCGCTTAAAAAACTATTTTTCTAAGCCATAAAAGGAGCTTCCCGTGGTCGCTCTTTTCTGTCAAGAAAAATAAGTTGTATAAGCTGCGGGCTTTTAACTACCATCTGGGCTAAAAAAAAACATGGAAATACTCATAATATTTTTTCTAATACTATTAAATGGGGTTTTCTCCATGTCAGAAATCGCATTGATTTCGGCTAGAAAAAACAGATTAGAAACTGCTGCCAAAAAAGGAAATAAAAGTGCGAAAATCGCATTGGATTTGGCCAATTCGCCAAATAAATTTTTATCAACTGTACAAATAGGAATAACCCTTATAGGAATTCTTACGGGTATATATAGCGGTGATAAAATAACAATAAATGTAGAAAATTTTGTAAAAGGATTTGAAATACTAACTCCTTATGCGCATACTGTAGCGGTAGGAATTGTAGTTGTGATTTTAACTTTTTTTTCATTAGTTTTAGGGGAATTGTTGCCTAAAAGAATAGGTTTAAATCATCCGGAAGCCATTGCCAAAGCAGTGGCGTTACCTATGAAAATCGTTTCGATTGTCACCGCACCATTTATTTGGTTGTTGACACATTCAACGGAATTTTTATTAAATGTTCTAAAAATAAAACCCACAGCAGACGGAAAAGTAACCGAGGAAGAAATAAAGGCTATTATCAAAGAAGGTACTGAAGGCGGGGAAGTGCAGGAAATAGAACAAGATATTGTAGAACGTGTTTTTCATATTGGCGATAGAAAAATAAACTCTTTAATGACTCATAGAAAATCGGTCGTGTTTTTACCGTTGCATTCTGATAAAAATCAGGTTAAAGAATTTATGCTAAAAGAGCTACATTCCATTTATCCGGTTTATGGCGATAATTATGATGATATTGTTGGAGTGGTAAACCTAAAAAATATTTTTGCCCATTTTGAAAACGAGAATTTTAATTTGGCAGATATAATGACGGAAGCTCCTTTTATGATGGAGCAAACCACTGCTTATATTGCTCTTGAAAACTTCAAAAAAACAGGAATACATTATGCATTTGTCTCAGATGAATATGGTGTTTTTCAAGGTGTAATTACTTTGAATGATATTTTGGAAGCTTTAGTTGGGGATGCTTCAGATTTTTATAAAGATGATTTTCAGTTAGTTGAAAGAGAAGATGGAACTTGGGTAGTAGATGGGCATTATTCGTTACATGATTTCTTGACATACTTTGAGTTGGATGAATTGATAAATGATTATGAAGTGACTACGGTTAGCGGTTTAATAATGACAGAACTTTCTCATATTCCAAAACAGGGCGAAAAACTGATTTGGCAAAAATTTGAGTTGGAAGTGATTGATATGGATGGCGTGAAGATTGATAAAGTAATGGTGAAAGCATTACAAATGTAAAAATAGTTTACAGGATTGAAGAGCTCAAAATGAGTTTTGAATGTTGTAGTTGAAAATTGAATATTAGAAAAGATGACTGAAGGGAATTTTGTAGATTACGTTAAAATATATGTTTCTTCTGGAAAAGGAGGAAAAGGATCTACGCATTTGCATAGAGAAAAATTTATTGAAAAAGGAGGTCCGGATGGTGGAGATGGTGGACGTGGAGGTCATGTTTTTTTAGTGGGAAACAAAGGTCTTTGGACACTGTTTCACCTAAAATTTGCGCGTCACATAAAAGCTGGTAACGGAGGCGATGGAAGTGGAGACAGAAGTACAGGTGCCGATGGTGATGATAAATACATCGAAGTTCCGTTAGGAACAGTTGTAAAAGATAAAGAAACTGGAGAAATTTTATTTGAAATCACCGAAGATGGTGAAAAACAAATACTTTCAAGAGGAGGTAAGGGAGGTTTAGGAAACTGGCATTTTAGAAGTTCCACAAACCAAACGCCTAGATATTCTCAACCTGGATTACCAGGTGCAGAAATGGACGTGATATTGGAGTTAAAAGTGCTAGCTGACGTAGGTTTAGTAGGTTTTCCTAATGCTGGGAAATCAACTTTATTATCTGTGTTGACTTCTGCTAAGCCAAAAATTGCTGATTATCCATTTACTACCTTGAAACCTAATCTTGGGATTGTAGCGTATCGCGATTTTCAGTCTTTTGTAATCGCCGATATTCCCGGAATTATTGAAGGTGCCGCCGAAGGAAAAGGTCTTGGACATTATTTCCTACGTCACATTGAACGTAATTCAACTTTGTTGTTTTTAGTTCCAGTTGACACACCAGACATTAAAGCAGAATATGATATTTTAGTTAATGAATTGACTAAATACAATCCTGAAATGCTCGATAAAGAGCGTATGGTTGTTATTTCTAAATGTGATATGCTGGATGATGAATTGAAAGTAGAACTGAAATTAGAATTGGATGTGGCTTTTAAAGGTATTCCCTATATGTTTATCTCATCTGTTGCCCAACAAGGATTGACAGAATTGAAAGATAAATTATGGAAAATGTTGAATGACTAAAATAGTTTAATGGTACTATATTTTAGGGAAAAGGGCTTCGAATTTTTGAAGCCCTTTTTTTATTAATATTAATTACAAATTTGGTATTCTCAAAACTTGACCGGGATATATTTTGTCTGGATCGGAAAGCATCGGTTTGTTTGCCTCAAAAATCACATTAAATTTATTGGCATCTCCATAATATGTCTTTGCAATTTTTGACAACCAATCACCTTCAACTACTGTATGGTATTTTGCTTCTGGTTCTTTGATTGCAACTTCCATCTGATTGTCTACCTCAGAAACTCCTTCCACATTACCCACAGCTAGAGCAATTTTTTCAGCATCAACTTGTTTGTCAACTTCTCCTTTCAGTGTAACCTTTTCCTCTTGTAAATAAACTTTTAAATTTTTGAAAGGCAATTTTAAAGATTGAACATGTGCTAATAAAACATTTGCTTTCAATGCTTCTTTTTCCGCAGCAGGAGCTTCTTCTTCTTTTTTTCCAAATAATTTCGCCCCAGCGCCTTTAATAAATGATAATAGTCCCATTGTTTTGATTTTTAAATTAATTAACTACTAAATTAGTTAAAAATTCGATTTCAAATTTTCTTTTAAATGATATTTTTAATGAATATTTTAGTTCAAAGTTGTTATAATTTTTGTTGTTTACATTGATTGGTTCCTATACCACAGGATTTCTTTAAATTCTTTTTAGAATATATTGATTTTAAATTTCTTATTTTTGGCATAGTAATAAAACAAATGACAATTTAAATGCACTATCATGAAATACTTATTTTTAGTTCTGCTAATGTATTCTAACTCCATTTGGTCTCAAACCAATTTTGATAAAGCAGAAAAATTATTCAAAGAAAATAAATTTGAACAGGCGCAAGCTGTCTTTGAAACTGTTTTGAAAACGAATCCTTCGGATTTAAAAACTATTGAATATTTAGGAGACATTGCAGGTCGAAATAAATCTTGGGATAAAACTATCATTTATTATAAAAAACTTGTCCAGTTAAAACCATCAGAAGCCAATTATCATTATAAATATGGGGGAGCCTTAGGGATGAAAGCCAAGGAATCAAATAAGTTTAAAGCCCTAGGCATGATTGATGAGGTTAAAGGAGCCTTTGAAAAGGCAATTGTGCTAAATCCAAAGCATATTGAAGCACGTTGGGCATTAATAGAACTCTATATTCAGTTACCTGGAATCGTGGGCGGAAGCCAATCTAAAGCTATAAAATATTCAAATGAATTATTCCGACTTTCTCCGGTTGACGGTTATTTGTCTAAGGGGCATATCGATGAATATTTTAAAAGATATGCGGTAGCTGAACAACAATATAAAAAGGGAATTGCAGTAGGGAATTCAAAAGTGGGCTATCAAATGCTTGCGAATTTGTATAAAAACAAAATGAAAGAACCTGAAAAAGCAAAATCAATTTTAGAAGAATATAAAAATAGAGAAAGGTAGATAAGTAAGAGTAATGACTTTTAATGTTTTGCAAATTCAACAATCATAAACCATAAACTAAAATGCGTACACATTTTATAGCTATTGGCGGGAGTGCCATGCACAATCTTGCTTTAGCATTACACAACAAAGGATATCAAGTTACAGGAAGCGACGATGCCATTTTTGAACCATCAAAATCAAGATTAGATAAAAAGGGAATTTTGCCTGCCGAATTAGGTTGGTTTCCGGAAAAAATCACAACTGATATAGAAGCTGTAATTCTTGGAATGCATGCGAAGGCCGATAATCCAGAACTGTTGAAAGCACAAGAATTAGGTTTAAAGATATATTCATACCCAGAATTTCTATACGAACAATCCAAAAATAAAACACGTGTTGTTATTGGTGGTTCTCATGGAAAAACTACAATTACATCAATGATTTTACACGTGATGCATTATCATAATATCGCAGTTGATTACATGGTTGGAGCACAATTAGAAGGATTTGACACTATGGTTCATCTAACTGAAGAGAATGACTTTATCGTTCTTGAAGGTGATGAATATTTGTCTTCGCCAATAGACAGAAGACCAAAATTTCATTTATATCAACCAAATATTGCTTTGATTTCCGGTATAGCTTGGGATCATATCAACGTGTTTCCTACTTATGAAAACTATGTGGAGCAGTTTGAAATATTTATTGGTAAAATTACAAATGGCGGAATTTTAGTTTACAATGAAGAGGACTCCGAAGTAAAACGTGTTGCCGAAGCCGCTACAAATCCCATACGAAAACTAGCATATCGCACTCCTAAATATTCGGTTAGTGATGGAGTGACGCTGCTGGAAACTCCCGAAGGTGATATGCCTATTGAGGTTTTTGGAGCACACAATCTTAATAATTTGGCCGGAGCCAAATGGATTTGTCAAAATATGGGAGTTGATGAAGCTGATTTTTACGAAGCAATTGCCAGTTTCAAGGGCGCTTCAAAACGATTGGAAAAAATTGCCGAAAGTAAAACCAAAGTAGCCTATAAAGATTTCGCGCATTCGCCAAGTAAAGTGGCTGCGACTACCAAGGCCGTAAAAGAACAATATCCAAGCAGGACTTTAGTGGCTTGTTTAGAATTGCATACTTATAGTAGCTTGAATGCGGAATTCCTAAAAGAATATGAAGGCGCATTAGAATTTGCAGACGTTGCAGTTGTTTTCTATTCGCCGGATGCGGTAAAAATAAAACAGCTTGAGGAAGTTACCTATGACCAAATTGCAACTGCTTTCAACAGGAAAGATTTAATTATTTATACGAATCCCATAGAGTTTAAAGATTTTTTATTTAAACAAAATCTTGAAAATTCAGCCTTATTATTGATGAGTTCCGGGAATTATGGCGGATTGAATTTTGACGAGGTAAAAGAATTAATTAAATAATTATTCCATTTGACAAAAATGAATGAGAAAATTAGAATCTGCAAAACTACCAGTGAAAATTTAGATTTTGTCAACTTGGTCGCCTCATTAGATCAAAGTTTATGGGAACGTTATCCTGAATTCACATCAGATTATTGGGATAATAATGTTTTAGAAATAAATCCGAACGTTGTGATTATTTATTTTGAAGGAAATCCAATAGCTTGCGGATGCTTCAAAAAAAAGGATAAAAATACAATTGAAATAAAACGTATGTTTGTTTCACCAGATGTTCGGGGAATGGGTTTTGCTAAAAGAATATTACAAGAATTAGAACATTGGGCAAGTGAATTAGGTTATACGATTTCAGTTTTAGAAACTTTGTATAAACAAAAAGAAGCCATCGGGTTGTATCAAAAAGTAGGTTACGTAATAGTTGATAATTACGAACCTTATATAGGTTTGGAAAATAGTATTTGCATGCAAAAACAAATTTAAAGCGAAAATGAATGTCTGAAAATTCCTTTTTTCCTATAAAGAACTGGTCGGAAGACGACAAACCACGTGAAAAACTGATGCTGAAAGGTAAAAGTTCTTTGAGTGATGCCGAGTTAATCGCGATTTTGATTGGGTCTGGGAGTCGTAACGAATCTGCAGTAGGTTTGAGCAAACGAATTTTGGCAAGTGTAGATAATAATTTGAATGCATTAGGGAAATTATCCATTACCCAGTTGATTACTTTTAAAGGAATAGGTGAGGCCAAAGCCATTTCAATTATTTCCGCTTTAGAATTAGGGAGACGCAGAAGAGCAGAAGATGCAGTCGAATTGACAAAAATAACCTCCAGTAAAATGATTTTTGAAATCATGCAGCCAATAATTGGAGAATTACCACATGAGGAATTTTGGATTGTTTATTTGAATAATTCTAATAAAATTATTTCAAAATCACAGTTGAGTAAAGGGGGAATCACTGGAACGCTTGTTGACATTAGATTAGTGTTTAAAACCGCGTTGGAAATGGGCGCAACAGGGTTAATTTTATGTCACAATCATCCTTCAGGAACATTGGTTCCCAGTGATGCCGATAAACAAATTACAAGAAAACTGAAGTTGGCTGGAGAGAGTTTAGAAATTAAAGTATTGGATCATCTTATTGTGACGGAAGTCAGTTATTTTAGCTTTGTAGATGAAGGGATATTTTAAAAATTTGAAAATTCAAGACATTTGTCTTATATTTGAAGTCAAATGTCTTTTATATGGAGAATTTAAAAATTAAGTCTAGAGCAGCAATTGACATAGCCGTCAGGGTTTTTGTCGAGAAAGTCGAGAAAGATAGAGGTTATAAGCTGATCAATAAAAACATTACCTATAACGAATTTCTAAAAAACAGAATGTTAATCGTTCATTCTATTCGTGAGGGAATTCCTTATCATTTTTTTGATCTTATAAAAGAAAGAACTCCTTTTAATGAAGAGGATTGGGCTACTTTTTTAGGAATTTCTGCAAAATCACTTCAAAGAAATAAAGCCAAAGAAAATTTTGTTTTTAAAGCATTGCAATCAGAAAAAATTTTCGAATTGGCTGAGGTGACCTCATTAGGGAAAGAAGTTTTTGATACAGATGAGCAGTTTTATTCGTGGCTGAAAACACCTTCTTTTGCGCTTGGAAATTTAAAACCAATAGAGTTGTTAAAAGATTCTTATGGCAAAGAAATGGTTGTTAATGAATTGAATAAAATAGATCAAGGAATTTTTGTGTAATGGAAGTTTTTAGATTGACTCGTAAAAAATATCCGATTGTTCTATCCGGTAAAGGTGCCTCAATAACTGGAGCTCGCTGGAATTCTAAGGGAACGGAAATGATTTATTGCGCGCAAAGTAGAGCTTTAGCGATGGCCGAAGTCCTGGTTCATTTGTCATTAGCTACCTTACCAAGCGATTTTGTTATGTTGACATTTCATATTCGAGATACTATTTTAGTTGAAATCCTTAATACTATGAATTTAAAAACGGGTTGGAATGTTTTTCCTGGTACATTTGAAACGCCTTTATTAGGGGATGATTTTATGCGCAGAAACGAGGCTTGTGTATTCAAAGTTCCATCGGCAGTGGTGAAAGGAGATTTTAATTTTCTAATAAACCCCTATCATAAAGATTTTGATAAAATTATAATTATAGCTCAAAATGACTTTCCTTTTGATAAAAGAATTTTTAAATAATAAAATTAATGATGCAAAATAATATAAAAGATGTCTTCTTTGATTTAGATCATACGCTTTGGGATTTTGACAAAAATTCCGAATTGACATTTGAGAATATATTCAATAAGAATCACCCAACAATTGAAACTAAAATTTTCATTGAAAAATATGTTCCAATAAATCAAGCCTGTTGGAAATTATACCAATATGATAAAATTACGCATGCGGAGTTGCGTTACAATAGGTTGAAACATTCTTTTGATGCAATCGATTATTTTATTTCTGATGAGCAAATTGAAAGTATTGCACAAGAATACATCGATTTGTTGCCGGAGAACAATCATCTTTTCGATGGAACTTTTGAGGTTTTGGATTACCTGAAACAGAAATATAAACTTCATATTATTACCAATGGTTTTGCCGAAGTGCAATTTAAGAAAATAACTAATTCTAAGATTGGAAGTTATTTTCAAACGATTACAAATTCGGAAATGGCTGGCGTTAAAAAACCAAATCCAATTATTTTTGAATATGCTTTAGATTTAGCAAAGGCCAAAAAAGAAAATAGTATTATGATTGGTGATTGTCTTGAGGCTGATGTGCAAGGAGCTCTGGATGCAGGATTAGACGCTATTTTTTTTAACGAAAGTAGGGTTCAAGTTTCGAACACGATTAAACAAGTCAATCATTTATTAGAATTAAAAAAATACTTATAATTATGAAAAAAAGAATTTTATTACTATTGTTATTTGTTGCGAGTTATGGTTTTTCTCAATCGGTTAATGATTATAAAGGTGTGATGATTCCATTAAAATTTGATTTTATGAAAACCGACAACCAATATCGTCTGGCAACTTTGTCTAAGTTTAATTTAAACAAAGCTGGTTTTGAAGCTTTTTATACAAATGAAGCTGTTTCAAAAGATTACAATGACCGATGTAGTTTGTTGTATTTGGATGTCATAAAAGAAAATGCTTTTTTAGCGACAAAACTGTTTATAATTTTGAATGACTGTAACGGGAAAGTTGTATATAAATCTCAAAGTGCTTTTACTAAAGAAAAAGATACCCAGCTTGCTTATACAGAAGTTTTGAATAAAGCTTTTCAAGGTATTTATGCTTTGCAGTATAAATATAACGGGACAAATACTAGTAATAAAGTAGCAGACGCACCTGTAGTTTCACAAGTTATTATGCCTACAACTGTTTTAAATGGTTCTAAAAATGTAGAAAATGTTACGAGTAATTTGTTATATGCCCAACAAACTTCTAACGGTTTTCAATTGATTGATAGTACACCAAAGGTGATAATGAAAGTTTTTAAAACGTCAAGTACGAATTGTTATATTGCTGTAAAAGGAAATGTGCAGGGTGTTTTACTTGCAAAAGAGAATCAATGGTTTTTTGAATATTATCAAAATGACAAATTAATCTCTGAGGAAATAGAAGTTAAGTTTTAATTTAGAAGGACGAGCATTAATAATCATTGTGTTTGAAATATAGTATCAATAATAGATAATTAAAGATCTACAATCTAATAACCATATTTATCTTTCCAACGATTTTTAAGAAATTCTCTTATCGAATTTTCTCTTGAATTAGTACCAGGAATATATAATGGTGTTTTACTGATGGCGTCTGGTAAAAATTCCTGTTCCGCAAAGTTATTAGCAAAATCGTGAGAATATTTATACTCATCGCCATATCCTAATTCTTTCATCAATTTGGTTGGTGCATTGCGTAAATGGATCGGGACAGGTAAATCTCCTGTTTGTTTTACTAATTGTTGTGCATTTCCTATCGCGAGATAAGAGGCATTACTCTTTGGTGAAGTGGCTAAGTACACGGCACATTGGCTTAATATAATGCGGCTTTCAGGATAGCCAATAGTGGTAACAGCCTGAAATGTGTTATTCGCCATAATAAATGCAGTAGGATTGGCATTTCCTATATCTTCGCTGGAAAGAATGAGCATACGTCTTGCTATAAATTTTACATCCTCGCCACCTTCAATCATTCTTGCTAACCAATACACTGCTCCATTTGGATCACTTCCTCGAATTGATTTTATAAAGGCAGAAACGATGTCATAATGTTGTTCGCCACTTTTGTCATACAAAACTGTGTTTTGTTGCACCAGTTCAAATACTCGCTCATTTGTGATGATTATTTCATCTTCATCGGATGCATTTACGACAAGTTCAAAAATATTTAATAGTTTACGTCCATCGCCTCCGGAAAGTCTTAACAGGGCCTCTGTTTCTTTAAGTTTTATGTTTTTGGTTGCTAAAAAAGCATCGGTTTTTAAAGCACGTTGTAATAACGTCTCCAAATCATCTTTGGTGAAAGCATTCAAAACGTATACTTGACATCGTGACAATAAAGCAGGAATCACTTCAAAACTTGGATTTTCGGTAGTGGCGCCAATTAATGTTATCCAACCTTTTTCTACTGCTGCTAATAACGAATCTTGTTGCGATTTGCTAAAACGATGAATTTCGTCAATGAAAAGGATAGGATTTCTTGTGGTAAAAAGTCCACCACTTTGTTTTGCTTTTTCAATAACATCGCGGATGTCTTTTACACCGGAATTTATTGCACTCAATATATAAAAAGGGCGCTTTGATTCTTGCGCAATTATTTGTGCCAAAGTCGTTTTTCCCGTTCCCGGTGGTCCCCAAAAAATCAAGGAAGGAATAATTCCTTTTGCAATTTGTTGCGTCAAAGAACCATTAGGACCTACTAAATGGGATTGACTGATGTATTCTTCTAATTTTTGTGGCCGAATGCGTTCTGCAAGTGGTGCTTCCATCTGTTTTTTAAATCTGAAATCTGGATTCGTTAATCATAAATCAAAAATATGACTTTGGTAAAATTACTATTTTTATTTGGAGCTATTTCCAGCTGTTCACTATATCTTTTTATCTCGTTAAAAAAACGAGATAAAAAGGATGCCATTTCCATTTGGGCTAGGGTTGTATATTTTAAATGTCCTTTTGGTTTTAGTATGACAAAATAGCATTAAATTGCTTTTGGATAAATAATTGATTGTTATTTTTAAACCAAACAGCAAAAATGGATAAGCATTTTAAATTCACCAATTCCGTTATTGGATTACCACTTTTTTTTGTGTTATTCCTATGGTTTGTTTATTGGGTAGAAATTAGATTTGATTTTGATTTTGTTTCGAACGGAATTTTTCCGCGATCTTTTGCGGGTTTGCAAGGTGTTTTGTTTAGCCCTTTCATACATTCGGATATGAATCATCTATATAATAATTCCATACCGTTATTGGTTTTATTAGCTGCGTTGCAATTTTTTTATTCGAAACAAACTATAGCCGTGATATCGTATGGTATTCTGTTTTCAGGAATAATTACGTGGGTAATTGGAAGGGATAATTATCATATCGGTGCAAGTGGACTAATCTATGTGTTGGTTAGTTTTATTTTTTTTAAAGGGATACAAACAAAATATTATCGGTTGGTTGCTTTGTCACTAGCTGTGATCATTATGTATGGTGGGATGGTTTGGTACGTTTTTCCAAAAGTAGATGAAACCATTTCCTGGGAAGGTCATTTGGCAGGATTCATAACAGGTTTTGCGTTGTCACTGTTTTTTAAAACACCAGAGTATAAAAAGGTAATTAAATATGATTGGGAACATCCAAGTTTTAATCCTTTGGAAGATAAATTTATGCAACGTTTTGATACCAATGGAAATTTTGTAAATCTTCCAATAATTGAAGAAAATATAGAGCAAGAAGATCTAAATCCTTTTTTTACATCATGTAGGCCCGTTCAATATGAGGTTATCGCAAATGAAAAAAATGAATTAAAGCCGGAGTCTTAATTCATTTTTTAATTTTTATTAACTAATGGGAAGTGAGAATTTTTAACTTCTCTGTCTAACTGCTTCATATAAAAAAGCACCGCAAGCTACCGATACATTCAAAGAACCAATGGTTCCAAACATAGGAAGTTTTGCTTTTTCATCAACGATTTTAAGAACAGATGGATTTACTCCACGATCTTCCGAACCCATGATAATAGCAACGGGTTCATTTAGAGAAATATCATAAATATTTGTATCTGTTTTTTCTGTAGCGGCTACTGTTTTAATTCCACTAGCTTGTAAAAGAAAAATAGCATCTTTAATGTGTTCCACTTTACAAATTGGAATATTGAAAACTGCTCCAGCAGAAGTTTTTACGGTATCTCCGTTTACTGGTGCTGAACCTGCTTTTTGCACGATTATTCCATTGACACCTGTACATTCGGCCGTTCTGATAATAGCACCAAAATTACGTGCGTCAGATATTTGATCCAAGATTAAAAATAAAGGTTTTTTTCCGTTTTCAATCACTGATTCTATTAAGGATTCCAAATCAAAAAAGGAAATAGGAGAGATGGTTGCGACTGCTCCTTGATGGTTATTAGGAGTAAGTCTATTTAGTTTCTCAACCGGAACATAAGAAAAGTTTATATTACCACGCTTCATCACTTTCATTAAGTCTTTCATCAGTTCGCTGCTTGCTTCCTTTTGAATATAGACTTTGTCAACTGTGGCACCTGATTGTATTGCTTCAATAATTGCTCTAATCCCGAATATTTGATGTTCTTTTTCCATGGCGCAAAGATATAAAAAAAACCATCCCGATATTGGGATGGTTTTCAATATAATTATTTAAATAGGTCGTCTTAATGAACAGGTGTTTTAGTTACAATTGTTGGAATCGGGTTTGGTGTATTCGGATTTGCATTGATCTCTACTTGTGGGTATAAAAATCTTTGCGGAGTCCCTGGTATCCCTGCTTTCAATTGAATTCCAGCTAAGTTGTTTGATCTTCCAAAGTCATTGTATGATTCGTAATTGCCCATAAAATAGATATATCTTTCTTGGAATATTTCTCTTAATAAGGCATTTTGATTCGTAATGCTTGGCGAAGGATTTTCAATTCCACCTGCGGCAAAATCGCCAGCAGCATAAGCGGAATAGTTGAAAGTTTCAGTATCATAACCTGCATTGTCTATACCAATTGAATATCCAGTATTCAATAATGCTCTGTAGTTGTTGTAAGATGTTAAGCCAGCGGCAAAAGAAGTTCTTGCATCTACTTCAGCAATAATTAACAACATTTCGCCATAAGTCACCATTGGCATTGCAGAATCACTTCCGAATTTACCATTAGTGCCTCCATAATCTCCACCATATATGTTTAAACCATAAGGAGAAAAATATTCTTCATTATATGTGAACGCGTATCTTGCTGATTCGTCTGTTTTAGCATTTCCTCTATACAAAGGGGCTGAAGGATCTAATAATCTAGCAGCATAACTGTCTCCTGACATATAATCATCTCTGTCGTAAACTAAGAAAGAATAAAATGGGTTGAAACTTTGTAGATAACTGTTCGAAAATATTGCCTTCAAATCATCATCCGCATTGTTTATTCCTAATAATGCATTCGTTCTCGCTTTAGTATAATCTTTCACGTGAAGATAATATTTTGCTTTAAGCGAATAGGCTAATGTGATCCATTTTGACGCATTCCCGGCATAATAAATATCTTTGTCGGAAGGAATGCCTTTCCCTTTAGTGGATTGAAGATTAGTTATAGCATTATCTAGTAAAAGCTGAACACTATTGTAAACCGTGGCTTGTGCATCATACTTTGGAGTAAGATTCTTGCCTGTAATATCCAATTCAGAATAAGGAACGTCTCCCCATAAAGAAGTCACAGTTCCAATACAATGCGCTTCAATCACCTGAGTGGCTCCCTTTAATCTAGGGTTTAATTCTTGGTCCGCTTTAGAAATTGCTATTTTAGCTTGAGTAATACAGTTTACATACGCATTGTTCCAACTATCATCAAATGTTGAAGCCGTTGATGCATTCCAGTTGTTTAAGGCAACATATTGTCTGTTTTCACCGTTCGCTTGATTCAACCAAATCATCATATCTCTGGTATTTGAACTGGTTTGAAAAAACTGGTCAGCCAAAAGCACACCTTGAAATATATTTCTTGCATCAGCATCAACCAAATTGTCTGGGTCAACATTCATGTCCTCTACAAAACTTGTACAACTTAGTATTGTTGTAAAGATTAAGAATAGACTGGCTATTTTTATAATATTATTTTTCATGTTTTTAGAATTTTAAATTTACACTAAATATTATAGATTTAGTATTTGGACTGTTGAAATATTGTAATCCTCTACCATTTGATCCTCCCGTAAGATTAGTTTCGGGATCTTGACCAAGTGTTTTATCTTCTGTCCATAACCATAAATTTCTACCTGTTCCCGAAAAAGTCATGCTTTCAAATCCAATTTTTGCTTTTTCAAGTTTTAATACATAAGATAGAGTTAATTCTCTCCATTTTACCCATGAAGCAGATTTAACAAACTGTTCAGCAACTGGTCCAAAACCACCACCAAGTCCAGTATACCATGATTGATCTAGCAGCACATTACCGGCTCCAAAATCTCTAAGATTACCTCTCACAGTTCCTGCAGGAATTAATGAACCAACTGAATTAACTGTAGGTGTCGTTAGGGTTACTTCATTTGCAGTTTCCAATGGTCTACCAAAGTTATTTAAAGCTCCGTTCGTACCATCCCATAGTTGACCGCCAATTGAAGCGTCAAATAAAGTGCTTAATTTAATGTTCTTATAAGATATAGAAGTTCCAATAGCACCTCTCCAATCTGGATTAGGATTTCCTATAACTCCTTCAGCGTTTGCTACAGTTGGGAAGCCATTAGAATCCAATAGCAATGCTCCAGTTGTGTCTCTGTCAAATTTTCCTCCCCAAAGAACACCTAGTGGTTGTCCTAATACTGCACGGGAAGAAGATCCAGTGAATCCATTTAGGAATAAAGATTCGGTGCCTTCTAATTTAGTTACTTTATTAGTGTTTTTACTCCAGTTTCCAAATATATTCCATTTTAGTTCCGAAGAAGAAGAAAGTAGATTAGCATCAAATTCAACTTCTACACCTTTGTTTTGAATAGTAGCAAAATTACCATAAAGACTACTGAAAGTTGAGCTACCGTTTAAAGGAACATCCACTAATAAATCTTTAGTTTCATTGGAGTAATAGGTTCCAGAAAGTTTTATTCTCTTGAAAAATTCTAAATCGGCTCCAACCTCAAACTCTGTTTTTATTTCAGGTTTTAAGTTAGGATTTCCCCCTGTTGCTGATCTTTGGAAAGAACCGTTGTAAACTCCTGAATCATATGCGCCACCATACCCTTCAACACCTACGGCCGAATTGAAATATGTTGTTCCAGCATAAGGTCTAGGTATTGAAGCTATTTGTCCAAACGTTAATCTTAATTTACCGTTAGTAAGAACTTCATTTTCGATGTTTTGGGTAAATTTATAAGCAAACTCTGCCGTAGGATAAAAATAGACTTTTAAATTTGGGCTATAAGATGAAGAAGTCTCTAAACGTCCACCCAAAGTCAAGAATAAATAGTCTTTATAATCAAATGCGGTAGAGAAATAAGCTCCGCTTAATTTGGAGTATGTTCGGTCTAAAAAAGTCGTTTTGTCATTGATCAATGCATTGTCGTATGAAAATGAATTATTGTCAAGCAAAAAGTTTTTATAGGTACCACCTCGTTGATCGTAATGAGTTTGAGCAAAATTGACACCAGCTAAATAATTTAGCCCAATATTGTCATTTACTTTTACATCTCCTAATGCCATAATATCAACATTATATTGTTGGAAGTCAGTAACGCTTTCGCTTGCATTACCATTTCCGCCATTTTCTGCAGAATTTTTTGGCCACATAGAAATTCTTTTATCACTATATCCGTCTAAACCAAGTCGGCCTAAAATCGACATCCAGCTAGCTACATCGTGTTTTATTTCAAAACCTGCAATATAGCGATCTATAGTATTTGGGTTTTTCTGAACATTTGTCGTCCATAGTGGATTGTTGTAACTAGGTGTTAAATCACCTTCAAAAGTTCCAACATCTTGTCGGTAAGCTCTTTGGCTGTTAAATGAAGGGACTCCATTTCTAAAATTTGTTCCTTTGTAATCTCTGTTGTCAAAATCAGCAGGAGATCTATAAAGTCCTAAGAAAAGTCCTGCAAGATTAGACCCGGTTTGAACTCTGTTTGAATTTACTGATGAATAACCAAATTTACTTTTAAAACTTGTTTTCTCTCCAATTTTTGATTCAGAAGTGAAATCAATACTTGTTCTTTCATAGGTGGAACCTCTAACAACTCCTTCTTGCTTTGTACTTCCTAAACCAAGATAGAAATTAGTGTTTTCTCCTCCACCACTTATTCCAATATGATTGTCAACGTTTTGTCCGTTACCTATTACTGAATCGTAATTAGAATCATTGAAATTTGCAGTGCTATTCTTTTTCGTAATAGGATAAATAGTGTTTCCGTTATCAGAAACAAAGTACTGACCTGTAGTGTTAAATATGTCTGATCCGCCTATTCTGGTTGAAATTTTATCTCCAAAAGAAGTGGAAGCATTTCTTCGCCATACTCCGTTAGAACCTTGTCCAAAACGATCTTGAAGTTTCATCCTAACATTTACTTTATCAAAAGAAACGCTTGAATTGATATCAACCGATATTTTTCCTTTTTTTCCTTTTTTTGTTGTAATTAATACGACACCATTTGCAGCTCTATAACCCCAAAGTGCAGCTGCAGAGGCACCTTTTAATACTTGAACCGAAGCAATATCATTTGGGTTAATGTCATTCATTCTACTTTGTTGTCCTACTCCGTCTACTGTACTACCAATTTCATCACTCGAAATTGGAATACCATCAATTACAAATAAGGGTTGAGTAGAACCTGTAATAGAGTTTTGACCTCTAATTTGGATGTAGGCTCCAGATCCTGGATCTCCAGAATTCGAAACGATACTCACACTAGATGCTTTGGCAGAAAGTCCTTTTAAAACTGAGGTTTCACCTGAATTAGTTAGAACGTCACCTTTCACTTTAGAAAAAGCGGAAGCATTTTGGTTTTTCTTAACTTCAACTCCAAGTACGTTGATAACAACGCCTTCTAGTTCGATTGAATCATCTTTTAGATTTACATTCAGAGATGTAGAACTAGCAGATGCTTCTTGAGATTTCATTCCAATGTAGGAGAAAATTAGGACTTGACTTGCTGTTGCTTTGATGGAGTATTTTCCATCAAAATCAGTTTGTGTTCCAGATGTAGTTCCTTTCACTAACACACTTACGCCTGGTAAAGGCATACCTGCATTGTCAGAAACAGTTCCTGAAACAGCTCTCTCTTGCGCAAATGTTAATTGCGCCACTAGTACTACAAATATTACTAAAAATCCATTGAACTTTAGTTTCATTTTCTATTTTTTTTGAATTAGCATAGTAAAAATGCTAATAATTTGTTAATTTTCCTAACATATTATCCTTTATTTTAACTTAGTAGTAATTATTATTGTGATTTTTTTGGGAATATAACTGAAAATAACATTAAAAAGCACAAAAGTTTTTGTTTTGTGATTTTAAAAAAAGTTCAAGTTTTTCGAATTTTTTTTGTAGCCGTTTGTATTGAATAAGTATAGTTTTGGGATTTTACATGGATTGACTGTATGTATAAAGTTGGTCAAAGCTATTTTTTAACGTTTCTCACTCTTCTAATAAGTTTTTGTTTTATGTATTCGCTAAAATAGCATTTGGATCAGCTCATCTTGCAATTTATAAAGTAATTGAACAAGTTTCCAAAAAGGTGGTTTCGTTTTTTAGTTGAATTATTTAAGCGATTGTTGTTAAATAATAATTATTTGAGGCGAGTCATTTTGCAACTATAAAATACCGTTTTAATTGCGTTGGTAATCTTTTGATAGAAAAATAATTGTATAAAAAAACCACCAGCTTTAGGCTGGTGGTTTTGATAAAAATTTCGAAATAATTAGAATTTATCCCAAAAGATTTTTGATGTTAATTTGTCTCCACCAGTAATTTTTGCAGCAGCAGCACTTACGTTAGTTGCGTTTACAGTTGCTTCACCAGCAGGATAAGTTAATCTTGTAGGAACTGATTTTATATCAGCGTAAGTTGTAGCAGGAACCACTAACGCAGGAAAATCTAATCTTCTCCATGTATTCCATGCCTCAAAACCTCTATTATATAAAGCAATCCAAGATTGTTCTCCAATACTTTTTTTCCAAGTTGCAGTTGAAGTTCCATTGTAAGGATTAGCAGCTAAATATACTACTGTCGCAGCTGGGTCAACACCCCAATCATTCATAGAAGCAGTAATTGCGTTATTGTAATGAGTTGCAGCTACACCAGCAGCAGCAATACCTCTTGCCGCAGCTTCAGCTAATAAAAATTCCGTTTCAGAGTTTGTAAGTATAGTCCCTGGGAAAGATGGAGCTAAAAGTGTACTGTTTACTGTAGAGAAATTAGTATAGCTATTAGATGCGCCATAAATACCACCTCTGTATATAGTTGTACCTGGAGCAAATGTGAAATATTTAGCTCTTCTAGGATCTGATAACGTGTTTAATTTGTCAACAAATGTATCAGCGATAACAAAATCTTTTCTACCACTTGCAACTAAATCCACATATAAAGGGTTAGCATTTGGCTGTGCACCTAAATAATTCAAATTAGCGTTGTCACTACTACTTGTTATAAGTCCTGCAGTAATAGCAGCAGTTGCTTGAGTAGAAGCATAAGCAGCATCTACGTCAGCCATATTTATGGCAAGTCTTAATCTAAGAGTATTTGCAAATTTTTTCCATTTTGCAGTATTACCATTATATATAAGATCAGCAGTACCAAAGCTAGATTCTGATGTATTCAATGCAGCTTGTGCTGCGGTTAATCTAGCAATAAGGTCTTTGTAAATGGTTTGCGCATCATCATACTTTGGTAGTGGATGACCTTCGATATCTAAAGCTTCAGAATAAGGTACATCACCAAAACTATCTACTAAAACACTAAAAGTGTAAACACTCATGATTTCAACGATTGCTTTTTTGTTAGCCACAATTGTAGCTTCACTAGCACCAGCAGTAACAACCTTAGTTAGTAAAATATTAGACTCTTTAAAATCTCTAAGAACATCTCTGTAAAGAGTTGTAAAGTGAGTGTCAGGAATAGGTCGTGTAGTCAAATTGTATTGACTTTCATCTGGATAAGTTGTTTCTGTCCATTGCTGAACTAACATTCTGAAAACGTTTCTGTTTACAGAAGAGTTTACCATTTGGTCTACTAAAGTTTTTTGAGCATTTGTAAATAAAAACTCGGGTTTAGCGGATGTTGGATTTTTCGTATCTGTATTTAGTCCGGTTATATCATCAGTACATGATATAGTCAGAGCTAAAAACGAGATTAATAAAACTATTTTTTTCATAATTTAAAATTTAAATGTTACGTTAACACCAACATTTCTTGTTGTTGGTAAAGAACCTACTGAATATCCTGCAGATGAAGCACTAGCACTTAATCCACTTTCTGGGTCAGCGTATGGAAGGTTTTTATCTATTATCCATAAATTTGAACCTACTACGCTAAACTTCATTTCTTGAAGTTTCATTCTTGAAACGAAAGTACTTGGTAAAGAATAAGTAATGTTTACTTCTCTTAACTTAATGAAAGATGCATCGTAAACGAAAGCTTTATTTGGTGCTCTTCTATATCCTGATACGTTACCGTATTGATTTGGAGAAGGCGTTCTTACAGTATTAGGAGCACCGGCAGCGGTAACACCTGGTAAGATTACACCACCACCATTGGCGATTGTATTTCTAATTGGGTTACCCAATTCATTATTACCTGCAGTAACATCATATAAACCAGTAGCTAAACCATAAGATTGGTCAAGAGAGAAAATATCTCCACCTTTTTTCATGTCAATTAAGAATCCAAAAGATATATTTTTATAAGTAAATTTGTTACGGATACCACCTAACCAATCAGGATTTACATCACCAATTACATTATTTGCAGTGGCGTTAATTACGTATCTACCGTTAGCGCCAACTATTCTTTCCCCATTTAAATAAGTAAAATCAGTTCCTTTAAGTACTCCATAAGGTTCTCCTAGTGAAGCATTTAAAGTTACACCACCTTGAAATGAGTTTAATCTTAAGTTTTCAATTCCTGGAGCTAACTTAGTAACTTCATTTTTGTTTTTAGACCAGTTTACAAAAATATCCCATGCGAAATCTTTTGTTTTGAAAGGTGTAACGTTAAGTTGAACCTCAATACCTCTATTTTCTACAGTTGCAGCATTAATATATCTTGCACTGTTACCAGTAGCGGTAGAAAAAGGAACTTGGAAAGCTTCTCCGTTATTTACGTTTTTGTAAGCACTTACTTCAAATCCTACTCTTCTGTTTAAAAATTGCATTTCTAAACCAATTTCTTGAGTGTTAGTTTTAACCGCTTCTAAGTTTGGATTGTTTTTAGTACCAGCAACTGAATATTGTTGATTTGAACCAAAAGGGTCATTCTTAACATAAGTATCTACCAAAGAAAGTCCTGGAGTACCCAATGGGCTTTCAGAATAACCTGCTCTAATCTTACCAAAACTTAACCATGGTTGGTTAATATGGTTAGTGAAAACATAACTTCCAGAAGCAGAGTAACTCCAAATTGCATTTTTTCCAACTGGTAAGCTAGAAAAAGCGTCTCTTCTTGCAGTCGCATCTAAGAAAAAGAAATCTTTAAATCCTAAAGATGCTGAACCGTAGTAACTGTTAACTCCTATGTTAGCTTCTTGCTCTAATGGGAAAGGAACAGTTTGAACAGAATTTGATAAACTGAATAAGTTTGGTACTATAAGTCCACCTTGTGTAGAATTTAAAGTAGAAATAATTCTAGTTCTTACTGCTGTACCTCCAGCAACACCATTAAAACTAATGCTTTCAGAAATGTCTTTTTTGAATGTCAAGATGAAATCATAATTTTGTTCAGAAAAAGATCTTTGGTATTTTTGGTATCCAGAAGTTTCGTCTAATCGGTTTATTCCAAAAAGACCAGCGATAGATCCTGTAGCTCTTCTTTCTTCGCGTAATTCACTATAGGAATCAGTAGATATTTTTGCTGTAGCAGTTAACCAGTCAGCAATTTTATAATCCAATTTAGAATAACCGATAAAACGGTTTCTTTCATCAGATTGGTAATTTTTATATCTGATGAAATACGGGTTATCCCAGTAAATTTGAGTTAAGTCACTTGGATCAGTAAAGTTCCAGTTGATATTTTGTCCACCTGATCTTTCGTAAACTTGTTTCAATTCTTGAACGTCTACGTTTGTTTGCCACCACTGACGGAAATTCGACATGATATTTTCATTATATCCAGTTGAGTTTCTACCTATAGTGCTTTGAGCATTGTAGTTAGCGAAAACACTAGCTGATAATTTATCAGAAAATTTGTGATTAATTTTAGCACTGAAGCTATTTTTCTTCATATCACTGTTTGGAAGAATTCCTGTTTGTTTTGAATTAGTATAATTCAAAACAAAATTTGTAGTGTCATTTCCATCTTCTAACGAAACAGAGTTGTTAAATGAAGTACCTGTTTGAAAGAAAGTTGTTGGATCATTCTTAGCCGCTACCCATGGTGTAGCTTTTCCGAAACTGTCTGACCAAGGTGTAAATGCGTTCCAATTGTACACCATTATTTTTGGATCGAACGCAGCTCCATAAGAAGCATCTTCTGATGTAGGAACAACCAAATCAGGAATACCGTCTCCATTTACATCTCTTTCTAAGAAATATCCAGAAGCATCTTCATAATATGGACCGTATCCAGCTCCATATTTATCTTGATATTTTACAAATGTAGATTTGTCAATAGTGCTTCCAACAAATTCAGAAGAAACTGTTATCCCTAATCCTTTTTTTGCTCTACCTTTTTTAGTTGTAATCATTACAACACCATTACCACCTAAGTAACCATATAATGCAGAAGCTGCTGCTCCTTTTAATATATTTACACTTTCGATGTCTTCAGGATTGATATCCATTGCATTATTACCGTAATCGTAAGTTCCTCCTGCTCCTCCGGTTTGATTTCCTGTACCACCAGTTGCATTAGAGTTGTTGATTGGCATTCCGTCAATAACAATAAGCATCTCATTACTACCAGTTAAACTTTTAACCCCTCTAGATACAATACTAGATGAACCACCAAAGTTGTTGTTTCTTTTGATGTTAACACCTGCTACTTTTCCTGAAAGTTCATTAATGAAATTTCCACTTCCTGCACCTGAATTTAAGTCTTCTGCTTTAACTTCTTGAGTAGCATAACCTAGAGATTTTTTTTCTCTTTTAATTCCTAAAGCTGTTACTACAACTCCTTCAAGTTCTAACGCTCCACTTTCTAATTTCACATTCACAGTTGAAGATGTTGCCATTACTTCGCGAGATTTCATGCCTATGTAGGTAAAAATCAAGACTTGACTTGGTGAAGCTTTGATAGAATATTTTCCGTCAAAATCAGTTTGTGTCCCAGATTTAGTTCCCTTTACTAATACACTCACACCTGGTAAAGGCAATCCTGCATTATCGGAAACAGTTCCTGAAACGGCTCTTTCTTGCGCAAAAGTTAGTTGCGCCACAAGTACTACTAATAGTACTAAGAATCCATTGAACTTTAGTTTCATTTTTAAATATTTTGAATTAGTGCGACAAAAATCTTAATAATTTGTTAACTTTCCTAATAAATGAAACTCTTATTTTACGAGGATGTTGAAATTTAACAGTATCCTTGATTTAATAATTCTAGCTATATAGATATCACAACGGTATTAAATATTTTTAAAATGCTTAATTTTTTTTTAAATTGAAAATCTAGAAATACTTAATTCGCTAATTTATTTTTAATACAAGAGATGTTTTTTATTTGTTAATTTTCTCGATTTTAAGTTTTCCATGGGATATTACGTCCTGCAAATACGCGATTCAAACTGATTATGATTATACGAGATTTGATTGATATAATAGGGACCGATATGGGTTACAGTATTTCACCGAAAGTAGTATTCTAAGAAAATAAGCGAATGTATACAATCCCTTGCAAAAGCATTGGGTAAATATGGGATTATGACCTGTTAAGTCAAAGTGTATTTCTTAGGAAAAATGGAAAAATCAAACCATTTCTAATTGCTCAAAAAACATTAAAACATATGATTTTGAACTTGACCCTAAAGTGAAGCTGTCAAGAAAGTATAATATTAAGTGGGGGAGGGAGTTTTTGCCTTAGTTAAAAAAAATTAATTATTTTTATTATAATAATTAAGCTACCCAAAAAGAGGTGTTAAATTGAAATATTATAACTCAATGTTAGTCTGCTCATTCTTATAAAGTATATATGTGGACAATCATAAGTGTTGTAGCGTTATATATGCGTTTTAGACTGGTAGGTTTATCATTGAAATTGCAGAAGGAATATATGTAAACATAGTGAAGCTAAATCGGCGTATTTTTCAACTGATCAATAAGATAAATTGAAGCTTTAAGTAGATAGTAGTTGGCCTTATAATTTTTCGTGTAACAAACTTTATACTATGAAATTGGAAAGAGAAGATTTTTTTTGTGCAACTTTCCATCCTTTGGTGATACAATTCAACCGTAATTATATGGGAACTTATAAAACAAAACTGCAGCAATGCCTTATTTCCTTTAGATTAAATATTCTGGTTTTGTTTTCTAATAATCCTCGGTAGTTTTTTCAATTTAGACTAGGATTGAAATAAAAAAGGACCGCCATTGCTGGCGGTCCTTTTTCTTGGAATTATTATTATGTTAGTTTCCTAAAGCAGGATCTCCTGATCTCCAGAATGGATTAGAAGGATCTGAATCAGCAAATATTTGTGCTGCTGTTAGCACTGGAACATTTGCTGCATTAGCAATGTACTCAGAAATTGGATAAATTAAACTTCTAGGTTTTCTTTTTTCAGTAGCTGTTGTAGCTAATGGAGTTAAAGGATAACCCGTACGGTTGTAATCAATAAATGATTCAATACCATGAATTCCAGCTAAACCAATCCATTTTTGATACATAATTGCATGTAAATTTTGAGCAAAAGTGTTAGCTACATTAAATCCAAAATTTGGTTTTGTAGCATTTACAGTTGTCAAATAAGTACCTACTGTAGAAGTTAAATATTTAAATGAAGCTTGAACTCCTAAATCAAAGTTTGCAGAGGCTCCTGTAAATAAAGTTGGGTAACGTAACGCAGCTTCAGCTCGCAAGAAATAAGCTTCTTGTAATGTCATTACATAACCATTACTAGATGCATAATCTGAAGTTGCGGAAGCAACAATTGCATTTTCAGGATTTAACAATCCAGTTCCTAGTCTTGCCGGTAAACCAGCGGCACCAGTAGTAGGGAATATATCAACTACATTACTTCCTTGGGTAACCGCTCTTTGATAAGTTTGACCAGCACCATTACCAAAAAGTCTTGTTCTTCTTGGATCCGCAACATTTGGGTAGAATATACCTGAACCAGCAATTATTTCTGGCGCTCCTGTTGTTGTGTAAACTGAGGCAGCATTTAATGCTTTGTATATGTGACCTGACTCCGTTATGAAAGTGCGGTTAGCTAGTGAATTAAGCGCAGAATCAAAGAAGAAAACTCCATAAGTTGGATTCAATTGATCATCATTAGAATCAGAATAACCAGGATTTATAGTAACTGAACTAGATATCAATGAAGCTGAGGCTAATTTAGTTAATCTTGCATTTCTGTAAGTTGCAATAGCACCAGTGTTATTTGACATTCTCAATAACATTCTTAATTCAATAGTATTTGCAAATTGTACCCAACGATTCATGTCACCGTGTAGCATAACATCAAAGCCAGCAATGTCTTCCGATACAGAAGGATCTGATTTTGCAATTAAAGCACGTGCTTCATCTAAACCAGTCAATAACTGACGGTAAATAAATTGATCGTCATTATAAGCTGGAGTTAAGTTTTCAAATCCTTTAAACGCTCCAGTGAAAGGCGCATTACCGTAAAGGTCAACTATGTACTGCATGTAATGAGCTTTCATTATTTTTGCAGCAGCAACTGAATAATTGTACTTTCCAGAAGTATTGGGGTAGTCAATAATTTTTTGAATGTTATTTAGATTCAAATATAGATTATTCCAAATTGGATTGTAAAAAGAGTTGTCAATAGTTAATTGAAATTCTTTACTATAACCTCCTGTGTACGATTGTACATTACTTGCCCACGTGTTCATAAAAACGTTACCTAATTGATTCATCGAAGTAGCTTGTACTCTATACGAACCAACCTGCGATGCGGGCATTAATTTCGCCGGATTTAATTGACTTTCAGACAGACGGTTAGGGTCTGTGTTGACATCTAAATAATCATTGCACGAATACATGACTAAGGCAAGAATCGGCAATATAAATTTTATTTTTTTCATTTTATTTATGTATTAGAATGTTAAGTTTATACTTGCTCCATAAGTTTTAGTTGTAGGATATTGACCAACGTTAGATATACCTAAACCATTTCCTGTAGTGTTTGAAGCTTCAGGATCAGTATATCCTTGGTTTTTAATACCATTACCGTTATTTATGAAAAAGATAAAAGGATCACGTGCGTTAACACCAAATTTGAAAGAAGTAAGTCCAGTGTTTTTCAAAAGTTTAGAAGGTAAATCATATGATAATGATAATTCTTTGATTTTAACAGCAGATGCATCTAAAAGCATAGCTTCTCCAGTTCTGTTATATTGACCTGAAAAATAATCCAAAGCACCTCTGTATGTTCCACCACCATAAGTTGTGTTAAAAGTAGGTGTAGCATTAGTTGTAAATACTCCAGGTGTAGTCTGTTGTACTGAATTTGGAACAATATAACCTGTTTCTCTAGGTTGAGAAGCTGACTCTAAAGTGTATCCTGCGAATGCCATTGTAGCATAGGCTTCAGAATAAATACTGTGTCCTGCGCGGTAATCAGCAACTGCAGTTAATGATAATCCTTTGTAGCTAAATGTGTTAGAAAAACCGATAATGTAATCAGGTGTAGATTTACCTAATTTTTTGAAATCAGTTGTTTTTAATGGTACACCATTAGAATTAACAATAATATGTCCTTGTGGATCTCTTTCGTAAGCAGTACCTTTAATTAAAGGAAATTCTTCTCCTACTTCTGCAAAAACACCAATGAAAGTGTTTGATTGTAAGTTCACGGAGTTTACTCCGTTAGATAATGCTTTAACTACAGTTTTGTAAGAAGAATAGTTAGCTTTTATATTCCAATTAAAGCCATTAGCATTACGGAATGGATTAAGACCTAAATCTATTTCATATCCTTTGTTTTGTAAATCTCCAACATTTTGTAATGAATTAACAAATCCAGAAGGAGTTGAAGCGGTAGCTCTTGTTATTAAGTCACTCGTGTCCGTAATATAATAAGTACCATCAAGTGTAACTCTGTCACCAAAGAAACCTAAATTAACACCGGCTTCTTTTGTAGTATAAAATTCTGGTTTGATATTAGCAGAGGTAGGTGCTTGGTTAAAGCCAAAACCAACTAAATCACCAAAAGGGAAACCAGCAGCTGAAACGCCTGTTGCATTAGTCGCATAAGGGTTAACTGATGTAGTATTTCCTAGTTTAGTAAAACTTGCTGATAACTTCACATAATTTAATACATCACCTTTTAAGTTTTCAAATGCTCTTGTTGGAACAAATGAAACACCTACTGAAGGATAGAAAACTCCATCAGCAACAGTAGAAGATTTGTCGTAACGCGCAGTAGCATTTAAAAACAAATATCCTTTATAATCTAAATCTAAGTTACCAAAACCAGATATACTTCTTCTTCTAGTGATTCCATTTGCTAAAGTAGATGGATTGGATGGACTTAAAACGTTGTTTACATGGTAGTAACCTGGAGTATCTAAATTTGTACCCCCTTGAGTTGAAACTCTTGTAAAGTTGTCTTGCATGTTGTTTCCAACATTAAATTTTAAATTCAAATCTTCAGTAAGATCATAATTAAAATTGAAGATTAAATCACCATAGAATTTTCTCCCAAACGATTGACTTACAAAGTATGAAGATGTTTGTGGTGTTCCTCCCAAAGCTTCATATGAAGAAGCTGTATCACCGAAATCTGAATACGGAGAAAAATCATAGTCTATACCAAGATTGTCAAATCCATCATCGTGAGAGGTTGATTGTGTGTAACGCAATTGTACATTGCTGGTGTAATTAACAGAGATGTTTTTGTTGAATTGATAATTTAAGGCTGCAATACCATTAAATACGTCACTTCCATCATCATTGCGGACTTGTTTTATTACTTGATATGGGTTTCTAGCATAAACAGAGTAGTTACCTTGATGCCCTGAATTTTTAAATTCGGCGATAGGTACATTAGTAGCTGTTTGTAGTAAATCATCAAATAGATCACTGTCAGTTTGTGTAACAGACTGGTTTATGTAATTGATGTTTGCATCAATTGTGAAATTACCCATTTTTTTACCGCCTTTGAATAAAAAGCTGTTACGTTTCAAACCGTCTCCTTGAACTACGAAGTCAGTAGTTTGTCTGTTTACACTTAATAAAGAATAACCGTCCTCATTACCGCCATTGATTGTTATACCATTTTGTAAAATAGTACCTGTTCTAAAGAAATCACGAATGTTATCAGAACCTAAAGATTTCCATTCTGTAGTAAGAAAATGTCCGTCCGCTTGTGGTAAACCAACCGGAACGATAGTACCAGCGAAAGCAGGATTATTAAACGCAGGACCCCATGCTCCATTTTCATAAGGAGAAAATTGAACGCTATTGTTTCTTGGATCTGTAGCATTTGGAAATTTAAAATCGTATCCGTATGCCCATCCTTGTCCGTATTTGGTTTGTCTTTCTGGTAAAAAAGAAACTGTTTGAAAATCAACAGAAGAAGTTAGGCTAACTGTCATTTTTGAATTTTGTGTTCCTTTTTTAGTAGTAACAACAATTACTCCATTTGAACCTTGTTCTCCATAAAGTGCGGAACCTTGTTGTCCTTTAATAACATTGACACTTTCAATCACCTCTGGTGGTAACAGTGCTAAGATAGACGCAGATGAAATTGCATTGTCAATTACTATTAAAGCTTGATTACTTCCTGTAAGTGAGCGATTTCCTCTTAATACAATTTTTGTATTAGGGTTAGCGCCATTGCTTGCAGTGTTAATTTGTAATCCTGAAACTTTACCAGCAAGTGCTTGTATAACGTTAGGACTAGAGGCTTGAGTAAGTTCTTTTGCTTTAACTACTTGTTGAGTAGACGTTTGTGCGTCTTTTCTCTTTTTAATACCCATTGCTCCAGTAATTAAAACTTCTTCTAATTTTACACTACTGTCTTGTAGTTTAATATTGATAGAATTTGAAGCTCCAACTGTAGCTCTAGACTCGGCCATACCGATGAAAGAGAATACTAAAACATCTCCCGTTTTTGCTTTGATAGAATACTTTCCGTCAAAATCAGTTTGTACACCCCTTGTTGTTCCTTGAATAAGAACATTGGCACCTGGTAATGGTCCTGTAGCATCGGAAACTACCCCTGTAACAGTTTTCTCTTGTGCAAATGAAAGCTGCATTGTTAACACTACTAATAGCGTAAAAATCCATTTGAATTTTGATCTCATATTAAATTATATTGAATTAGTTATGCGACAAAAATCTTAATAATTTGTTAACTTTCCTAATAAATGAAAAAATTTATTTTTGTGACTAAAATTTTACATTATAACAGATGTGAACAATAGTGTTATAAAATTTGAAGTTTTGATTTTTTGCAATCCCGTTAGCCAGCGCTATTTTTAGCCAACCGTTTTTTGTTTGTAAGCCTAATCCTGCGCCAATGCTGAATAAATTCTCTTTTTGCTTTTTTTCGTTTATAATGGTTTTATCTGTATACATACCGTAATCTAGGATCGAGTGAATGTATAAACTAGGAGACAGTGTATGTCTGTACTCTGTTAATATTGATGTTAAAAAATTGGCTTGCAGACTATTTTCATCAAATCCTCTTATAGAATTTAAGCCTCCGAAACGAAATAGTTCGTTTAATATGTAATTTTCGCTATGCAAATAATAATTTTGAGTCGTTATGTTGATGTTGTTTTTTTGGTTTAGATGAAAATTATGCATGGCTTGAAAACTGATATAAAATTGTTTGTTTGTGTCAAGTAAATTGGATGAGTTGTTTCGATTTCTTTTTCCTAGTCCAACGCCTAGGGAAAAAGTTGACTTTTTGTTAAAAGTTAAGCTGTTTTTATCAGTTTTAGAATAAGTAAAATTTGAAGTAAAAAAGGAATTGTTGTAATCACCTAAGAATTGGTTATTACTATTTTGAATATCGCTTGATTCCGTAGCTTCGTAGCCTATGTATAATCTTGAATTATAGTTAATGTAATATCCCAGATCAATTGCGGTTTTTGTGTTTTGATAGGTGCTGTCTTGTTTAAAAATATTAATATTTGCTTTCAGTGCAAGTGGCGTTTTGAATATATAGGGTAGTTCAAGGTTGGCTCTAAAGGTTTTTTGTTTGTTGCCGTCGCTTTTCCAATAGATAGAAAATTGTTCTCCAGCATGTAAGGTATTTTCTAAGGTTACATCCAAATAACCGGTAAAAGCTATTTTTTTGTTTTCATTGTTTGAAAAACCTACGAAACCATCAAAAGTGTTTGATTTTTTTTTCTCAAGATATAAATAGACTTTAGTAGAGTCTTTGGTAAATAAAATTTCAGGATATTTTATTTGAGTTACAAATCCAAAGTTGTCAAAATCATCATGAATTTGTTTTAACATTTCTTGGTTGAAGGTTTTATCGTGGTATTTTTTGTTGATTTGTTCTAAATGTCCTTTTGGGAAATTGATTTTGTTTTTATTTTCAGAAGTTTTAATTATAATAGCGTTTAAGGTTCTCTGTTTGTTTGTTTCTAAAATCAAATCTGCAAAAAGTATTGTGTTTATATTTCGTATGTTATTGAGTTTTATATTTGCTAAAGAAAATCCTTTTTGTTCTAATTGGTGGATTGTATTATTCAAAAAATCTTCTGTTTCGTTATATGGAATCACGATTGTGTCTGATTTTGTGTTAGTTGTAATTAATTTTTTTAATTCTGCATTTGTACCTATATATATATGTATAAATTTCACTCTTTTTCCTAAACTAATTTTTGCAGTATAACTGGAGTCCTTAGTATTTATATTGTCAAGTATTTTGTTTTCGATATATCCTGTTTTTGATAGTTTTTCAGATACTCGATTGATTTCGTCCTGCAAGAGCTTTAGGTTTGTTTGTGCAGAAGTGTAATGTAAAGAGTCTATTGTTTTTGTTTCAGAATCAGAAGTTCCTATGATATTTAATTTAAAATTTTGCGCAGAACAAGTCAGAGCAAAATTAAAAAGCACAAAAAAAATAGCAAGATGTTTCAAATGAAAATATGTTTTAATAAAAGTAATGCAAATATCTTTTGTTTGTAGTAAAAATCAAACTGTAAAATAATCTTGTTGAAAATTAATGGGTTAAGGTTTGTAGAGTAAAAAATATTTCTTACATTTGCAACCCCGTAAAAAGCGGGAATTAAATATACATAATAAATTTTTAGTATTAATTATGCCAACAATTCAACAATTAGTAAGAACAGGAAGAACTCAGATAACTAAGAAGAGTAAATCGGTTGCTTTAGATTCTTGTCCTCAAAGAAGAGGGGTTTGTACGCGTGTTTACACTACAACACCAAAAAAACCAAACTCTGCAATGCGTAAAGTAGCGCGTGTACGTTTGACAAATGGTAATGAAGTAAATGCCTACATCCCTGGTGAAGGACACAATTTACAAGAGCACTCGATAGTATTAGTTAGGGGTGGAAGGGTAAAAGATTTACCAGGAGTTAGATATCACATCGTTCGTGGTGCACTTGATACGTCAGGAGTAGCAGGAAGAACGCAAAGAAGATCTAAGTATGGTGCTAAACGCCCAAAAGAAGCAAAAAAGTAATTTAAAAAGTTATTCTTGTGGAGACGTGATTCGTTGCGGGTAAATAAGTATGGCATTTTATTAAAAAAAAGACATGAGAAAAAGAGCGGCAAAGAAAAGACCACTTTTACCAGATCCAAGGTTTAATGACCAACTGGTAACACGTTTTGTGAACAACTTAATGTGGGATGGAAAAAAATCGACAGCGTTTAAAGTATTTTATGATGCAATTGACATCATTGAGTCTAAAAAGCAAGATGCGGAGAAACCATCATTAGAAATATGGAAAGATGCTTTAACTAACGTTATGCCTCACGTAGAAGTACGTAGTCGTAGAGTAGGTGGAGCTACGTTCCAAATTCCGATGCAAATTCGTCCAGACAGAAAGATTTCTATGGCAATGAAGTGGTTAATACTTTATTCTAGAAGAAGAAACGAAAAATCTATGGCTCAAAGGCTAGCGTCAGAATGTTTAGCTGCGGCTAAAGAAGAAGGTGCTGCTGTTAAGAAAAGAATGGATACTCACAAAATGGCAGAAGCTAATAAAGCATTCTCTCACTTTAGATTTTAATTCATAAGAAATGGCTAGAGATTTAAAATATACAAGAAACATTGGAATAGCTGCACACATTGATGCTGGTAAAACAACAACAACTGAGCGTATATTATTCTATACTGGAAAATCACACAAAATAGGTGAAGTACACGATGGTGCTGCAACTATGGACTGGATGGCACAAGAGCAAGAAAGAGGTATTACAATTACATCTGCTGCTACAACTTGTGAATGGAATTTTCCAACTGAACAAGGTAAAGTTTTACCAGAAACATTGCCTTATCACTTTAACATTATCGATACCCCGGGACACGTTGACTTTACAGTTGAAGTGAATCGTTCTTTACGTGTACTTGATGGTTTGGTTTTCTTATTTAGTGCTGTTGATGGTGTTGAGCCACAATCAGAAACTAACTGGAGATTGGCTGATCAATATAGAGTTCCGCGTATTGGATTTGTTAACAAAATGGACAGACAAGGGTCTAACTTTTTGATGGTATGTCAGCAAGTTAGAGACATGTTAAAATCTAATGCTGTTGCAATCACTTTGCCAATTGGTGAAGAAAATGATTTCAAAGGTGTTGTGGATTTAGTGAAAAATCAAGCTATTGTATGGCATGAAGAAGGACTTGGTGCTACATATGATATTGTGCCTATTCCTGAAGACATGATTGCAGAAGTGAAAGAATACAGATCGATTCTTATTGAAGCGGTAGCTGATTATGATGAGACTTTGTTAGAAAAGTTTATGGAAGATGAAGACTCTATTACTGAGGAAGAAATCAATATAGCTTTAAGAGCTGCTACTATGGATATGGCTATCATCCCTATGATTGCTGGATCTTCCTTTAAAAATAAAGGAGTTCAATTCATGTTAGATGCGGTTTGTAAATATTTGCCGTCTCCAATGGATAAAGAAGGTATTGAAGGGATTCATCCTGATGATGCTGATTTATTAGAAGAAGATCAAGTTAAAATATTGCGTAAGCCGGATGTTAAAGAGCCTTTTGCTGCTTTAGCATTTAAAATTGCTACTGACCCATTCGTAGGTCGTTTAGCTTTCTTCCGTGCTTATTCTGGGCGTTTAGATGCTGGTTCTTATGTTTTGAACACACGTTCAGGAAATAAAGAAAGAATCTCACGTATATATCAAATGCATGCGAACAAACAAAACCCAATCGATTATATCGAAGCAGGTGATATTGGAGCGGCTGTAGGATTTAAAGACATTAAAACTGGAGATACTTTGTGTGATGAAAAACACCCAATTATTCTTGAGTCAATGAAATTCCCTGCACCGGTAATTGGTATTGCAATTGAGCCTAAAACTAAAGCTGACGTTGATAAAATGGGTATGGCTTTGGCTAAATTAGCTGAAGAAGATCCAACATTTACTGTTAGAACAGATGAAGCTTCGGGTCAAACGATTATATCAGGTATGGGTGAGCTTCACTTAGATATCTTGGTAGATCGTATGAAACGTGAATTTAAAGTTGAAGTAAACCAAGGTGAGCCTCAAGTTGAATACAAAGAAGCTTTCACAAGAAGTGCAGTTCATAGAGAAACATACAAAAAACAATCAGGTGGTCGTGGTAAATTCGGTGATATCGTATTTAAATTAGAACCAGCAGATGAAGTTGAAGGAAAAGTTCCAAAAGGATTACAATTTGTTAACGCTGTAAAAGGTGGTAACGTTCCTAAAGAATATATTCCTTCTGTAGAAAAAGGTTTCAGAGAAGCTATGAAAACCGGTCCATTGGCAGGTTACCAAGTAGACAGTTTGAAAGTAACTTTAACAGACGGATCTTTTCACCCTGTCGATTCTGATGCGCTATCTTTTGAGTTAGCAGCGAGAATGGGGTATAGAGAAGTTGCTAAAGCTGCCGGAGCTGTTATTCTTGAGCCAATCATGAAAATGGAAGTTATTACACCAGAAGAAAACATGGGAGATATCGTAGGTGATATCAACCGTCGTAGAGGTCAGGTGAATGACATGGGTGACAGAGCAGGTGCTAAAACCATTAAAGCTGATGTGCCATTATCTGAAATGTTTGGATACGTTACAACGTTAAGAACACTTTCATCAGGTAGAGCAACATCTACAATGGAATTTTCACATTACGCTGAAACTCCTGCTAATATTTCAGAAGCAGTAATCAAAAAAGCAAAAGGAAACGCTTAATCTTTAAGAAAATGAGTCAAAAAATCAGAATAAAACTAAAATCTTACGATCACATGTTGGTAGACAAGTCTGCTGAAAAGATTGTAAAAACGGTTAAGAGTACCGGTGCAGTAGTAACAGGACCAATTCCATTACCAACTCATAAAAAACTTTTCACTGTACTACGTTCTCCACACGTTAACAAAAAAGCGAGAGAGCAATTTGAAGTAATGTCATACAAGAGATTAATTGACATTTACTCATCATCATCTAAAACTATTGATGCCTTGATGAAACTTGAATTGCCTAGCGGAGTTGAAGTAGAGATCAAAGTTTAAGTAGCTTACTAGTAAGAAAAGGGCACTTTATTTAAGCGAAAATTATTTTTTAAGATTAATGGAATAAATGTTATACATTTGCACCTCTTAAAAAATAGGATTCGCTTAAATGTTGTGTTCTATATTTATATTTAATAATTAATAATTAATAATTATGTCTGGGTTAATTGGTAGAAAAATCGGCATGACTAGCATTTTCGACGAGAACGGGAAGAATATTCCTTGTACAGTAATCGAAGCTGGACCATGCGTTGTTACCCAAGTCAGAACCAAAGGTGTTGACGGGTACGAAGCGTTGCAACTTGGTTTCGATGACAAAAACGAGAAACATTCCACAAAAGCGGCTTTAGGTCACTTTAAAAAAGCGGGAACTGTAGCTAAGAAAAAAGTCGTTGAATTCCGAGATTTCGCAACTGAACAAAATTTAGGAGATCTTATAGATGTTTCTATTTTTGAAGAAGGAGAATTTGTAGATGTACAAGGTGTATCTAAAGGTAAAGGTTTTCAAGGGGTTGTAAAACGTCACGGTTTTGGTGGTGTTGGTCAAGCAACTCACGGTCAACACAACCGTTTAAGAGCGCCAGGTTCTGTAGGAGCTTCTTCTTATCCATCTAGAGTATTCAAAGGAATGCGTATGGCTGGAAGAATGGGAGGAGACAATGTAAAAGTTCAAAACCTTAGAGTTTTAAAAGTAGTGGCTGAAAAGAACCTACTTGTTATTAAAGGATGTGTTCCTGGATGTAACAACTCTTATGTAATCATTCAGAAGTAATGGAAGCAAAAGTATTAGATTTCAACGGAAAAGATACTGGAAGAAAAGTTCAACTTTCTGATTCAGTATTCGGTATAGAACCAAACAATCACGCAGTATACCTTGATGTTAAGCAATATCTTGCTAATCAAAGACAAGGAACGCACAAAGCAAAAGAAAGAGCTGAAGTTGCGGGAAGTACGCGTAAGATTAAAAAACAAAAAGGAACTGGTACTGCTCGTGCGGGTAGTGCAAAGAATCCATTGTTTAAAGGTGGTGGAACAGTTTTCGGACCAAGACCAAGAAGTTATTCATTCAAATTGAATAAAAGCTTGAAACGTTTGGCTAGAAAATCTGCTTTCTCAATTAAAGCAAAAGAATCAAACATAATTGTACTTGAAGACTTTAATTTTGAAACGCCAAACACTAAAAATTTCATTAATGTTTTGAAAGCTTTAGAGTTAGAAAATAAAAAATCTCTATTTGTGTTGGGTGATACCAATAAAAATGTATATTTGTCCTCACGCAATTTAAAGGGTTCTAGTGTGGTAAGTAGCTTAGAATTAAGCACTTACGCTATCTTAAACGCTAATAATTTAGTGCTTTTAGAGAGTTCTTTAGAGATAATTGAAGAAAATTTAAGTAAATAATAGGATATGAGCATCATAATTAAGCCTATAGTAACGGAAAAAGTAACCAAAGAAAGTGAAGTTTTAAACCGCTTCGGATTCGTTGTTGACAAAAAAGCAAATAAAGTACAAATTAAGAAAGCTGTTGAAGCTGCTTATGGAGTAACGATTTTGAGTGTTAACACGATGAACGTAAGACCGGATAGAACTACAAAATACACTAAAAGTGGTTTAATCAGTGGAAAGACGAATGCAATTAAGAAAGCAATTGTTCAAGTACAAGAAGGAGAAACAATTGATTTTTACAACAATATCTAAGATAAAATGTCAGTAAGAAAATTAAAACCTATTACCCCAGGTCAGCGATTTAGAGTTGTGAATGGTTATGACGCCATTACAACTGATAAGCCGGAACGCTCTTTGATAGCGCCGATAAAAAACTCTGGTGGTAGAAATAGTCAAGGAAAGATGACCATGCGTTATACGGGTGGTGGTCACAAGCAGAGATATCGTATTATTGATTTCAAACGTACAAAAGAAGGAATTCCAGCTACAGTGAAATCGATCGAATATGATCCAAATCGTACTGCGTTTATCGCTTTATTAGCTTATGCTGATGGTGAGAAAACTTATGTTATTGCTCAAAACGGATTGAAAGTAGGTCAGAAATTAGTTTCTGGTCCTGATTCTCAACCTGAAATTGGAAATACATTACCTTTAAGTAGAGTTCCACTTGGAACTGTAATTTCTTGTATCGAATTGAGACCAGGACAAGGGGCTGTAATCGCTCGTTCTGCTGGAACATTTGCTCAATTGATGGCAAGAGATGGAAAATATGCAACAATTAAAATGCCTTCTGGGGAAACAAGATTAATCTTGTTGACTTGTTCGGCTACAATTGGAGCGGTTTCTAATTCAGACCACCAATTAGTTGTATCTGGTAAAGCAGGTAGAACAAGATGGTTAGGAAGAAGACCTAGAACAAGACCTGTTGCAATGAACCCTGTCGATCACCCAATGGGTGGTGGTGAAGGACGTTCTTCTGGTGGACATCCACGTTCAAGAAATGGAATACCAGCTAAAGGTTATAGAACTCGTTCTAAGAAAAACCCGAGTAACAAGTATATCGTAGAACGTAGAAAGAAATAATAAGATATGGCACGTTCATTAAAAAAAGGACCTTTCGTTCATTATAAGTTAGACAAGAAAGTTCAAGAAAACATTGAAAAAGGTGGTAAGGGAGTTATCAAGACATGGTCTAGAGCTTCCATGATTACTCCAGACTTTGTTGGGCAAACTATCGCAGTTCATAACGGTCGTCAATTTGTACCAGTTTACGTAACAGAAAACATGGTAGGTCACAAATTAGGAGAATTTTCACCAACTAGATCTTTTAGAGGTCATGCTGGAGCAAAAAATAAAGGTAAAAAATAAGAAGCAATGGGAGTTCGTAAAAGAGAAACAGCAGATGCGAGAAAAGAGGCTAATAAGTCTATAGCTTTCGCAAAATTGAATAACTGCCCTACTTCACCTAGAAAAATGCGCTTAGTAGCGGACTTGGTAAGAGGTCAGAAGGTAGAGAGAGCACTTAACATCTTAAGATTCAGTTCTAAAGAGGCTTCAAGAAAATTAGAAAAATTGGTTTTATCTGTAATTGCCAACTGGCAAGCAAAAAACCCTGACGCTAATATGGAAGAAGCTGGGTTATTTGTTAAAACGATTACGGTTGATGGTGGAATGATGTTGAAAAGACTTCGTCCAGCTCCACAGGGTCGTGCACACAGAATTAGAAAGCGTTCTAATCACGTAACAATCGTGTTAGGATCTATTAATAACACACAAGCAATTTAATACAAGATGGGACAAAAGACAAATCCAATTGGAAATAGACTTGGTATCATCAGAGGATGGGACTCAAACTGGTATGGTGGAAATGATTATGGTGATAAACTTGCCGAAGATCACAAAATCAGAAAGTATATCCATGCTCGTTTATCAAAAGCTAGTGTATCAAAAGTAATCATCGAGAGAACTTTGAAACTTGTAACCGTTACTATCACTACTGCTAGACCTGGTATCATTATCGGAAAAGGTGGCCAAGAGGTAGACAAGTTAAAAGAAGAACTTAAGAAAATTACTGACAAAGAGGTTCAAATCAACATCTTTGAAATCAAAAGACCTGAACTTGACGCGTATCTAGTTGCTACAAGCATCTGTCGTCAAATCGAAAGCAGAATTTCTTACAGACGTGCAATCAAAATGGCTATTGCTGCCTCTATGCGTATGAACGCAGAAGGTATCAAAGTTTTGATTTCTGGTCGTTTGAATGGTGCGGAGATGGCTCGTTCAGAAGGTTTCAAAGAAGGAAGAGTTCCTCTATCAACTTTCAGAGCTGACATTGATTATGCACTTGCTGAAGCACATACTACTTATGGTAGAATGGGTATCAAAGTGTGGATCATGAAAGGTGAAGTTTATGGAAAGAGAGATCTTTCTCCGCTTGCTGGAATGGACAAAAAACAATCTGGTACTGGTGGAGGTAAAGGTGGCGATTCTCCAAGAGGAGATAGAAAGCCTTTTAACAAAGGTGGAAAACCAGACGCTCGTAAAAGAAAGTAAATTTTTAAACTAAAGAAAAATGTTACAGCCTAAAAGAACAAAATACCGAAAGGTACAAAAAGGTAAAATGAAAGGAAACTCTCAAAGAGGGCATGAACTTTCTAATGGAATGTTTGGTATTAAATCTGTACATGAAGATGGAATGTTCTTAACCTCTCGTCAAATCGAAGCTGCGCGTATTGCTGCAACTCGTTTTATGAAAAGAGAAGGACAATTATGGATCAAAATATTTCCAGACAAACCAATTACTAAGAAACCTCTTGAGGTACGTATGGGTAAAGGTAAAGGAGCCGTTGAATATTGGGCTGCTGTTGTTAAACCCGGAAGAATTATGTTTGAAGTTGGAGGAGTACCTTTGTCAGTTGCAAAAGAGGCGTTACGTCTTGCAGCTCAAAAGCTTCCAGTAAAAACGAAGTTCGTTGTTGCTAGAGATTTCGAAGCATAATCTATATTATATTATGAAACAATCAGAAATAAAAGATCTTTCTGCAGCAGAGTTGCAAGAAAAGCTTAGCCAGACTAAGAAAACATATGCTGATCTAAAAATGGCTCACGCTATTTCGCCAATTGAAAACCCACTTCAAATTAGAAGTGTGAGAAGAGCGGTTGCTAGATTAGCTACAGAACTTACTAAAAGAGAGTTACAATAACTGTAGTCTGCTGAAAGATGGAAGAAAAAAGAAATTTAAGAAAAGAAAGAGTTGGTGTTGTTACTTCTGACAAAATGGATAAATCTATTGTTGTTGCTGAAGTGCGTAAAGTAAAACACCCATTATACGGTAAGTTCGTGTTGAAAACTAAAAAGTATCACGCACACGACGAAATGAACGACTGTAACATTGGAGATACGGTAAGGATTAGCGAAACGCGTCCTTTAAGTAAAACTAAATGTTGGAGGTTAGTTGAAATCTTAGAAAGAGCTAAATAATTATGGTACAACAAGAATCAAGACTAAAAGTAGCAGATAACACAGGAGCTAAAGAAGTTTTAACTATCCGTGTTTTAGGAGGTACCAAAAGAAGGTATGCCTCTGTTGGTGACAAGATTGTAGTTTCTATCAAAGATACAGCCCCTAACGGAAGCGTTAAAAAAGGAGCTGTTTCAACTGCAGTTGTTGTACGTACCAAAAAAGAAGTGAGAAGAGCCGATGGTTCTTATATCCGTTTCGATGACAATGCATGTGTTCTTTTGAATGCTGCAGGAGAAATGAGAGGAACTCGTGTTTTTGGTCCAGTAGCAAGAGAACTTCGTGAAAAACAATTCATGAAAATTGTATCATTAGCACCAGAAGTGCTTTAATTCGTTTTAAGATGATAAAGCTAAAAATAAAATCAGGTGACATCGTAAGAGTAATTGCTGGAGACCATAAAGGTGCTGAAGGTAAAGTATTACGTGTGTACAAAGAGAAAAACAAAGCGATTGTTGAAGGTGTAAACATGGTTTCAAAACATACGAAACCTAGTGCAAAAAGCCCTCAAGGTGGTATCGTAAAGAAAGAAGCTTCTATACAAATATCTAACATCTCTTTAATTGATCCTAAAACAAAGGAGACAACTAGAGTTGGTATTAGAGTAGAAGGAGATAAGAAAGTAAGATTTTCAAAAAAATCTAATCAAGTACTATAGTAATGGCGTATATACCTAGACTAAAAGAAGAATATAAGAGCAGAGTAATCGCTGCTCTTAAAGAGGAATTCGGATACGTAAACGTAATGCAAGTTCCAAAATTGGACAAAATCGTTTTAAGTAAAGGAGTTGGTGCAGCTGTATCTGATAAAAAATTAATCGACTATGCAGTTGATGAGTTAACAAAGATCACTGGACAGAAAGCAATATCTACTATTTCAAAGAAAGACGTTGCGTCTTTCAAATTGAGAAAAGGGATGCCTATTGGAGCAAAAGTTACTTTACGTGGAGAAAGAATGTATGAGTTTTTAGATAGACTTATCACTTCAGCTTTGCCACGTGTAAGAGATTTCAGTGGTATTAAAGCTACTGGTTTTGACGGAAGAGGAAATTATAACCTTGGTGTTTTGGAGCAAATCATTTTCCCAGAAATTGATATTGACAAAGTAAACAAAATATCAGGAATGGATATCTCTTTTGTAACTACTGCGAAAACAGATAAAGAAGCAAAGTCTCTATTGACAGAATTAGGATTACCTTTTAAAAAGAATTAAGACATGGCTAAAGAATCAATGAAAGCCCGCGAGGTTAAGAGAGAAAAAACAGTAGCTAAGTATGCTGAGAAAAGAAAAGCTTTGTTAGAAGCTGGAGATTTCGTAGGTTTGCAAAAGTTACCAAAAAATGCTTCGCCAGTTCGTTTGCACAATCGTTGCAAATTAACAGGTAGACCAAGAGGGTATATGCGTCAATTCGGTCTTTCACGTGTTACATTTCGTGAAATGGCAAATAACGGATTGATACCTGGTGTTAAAAAAGCATCTTGGTAAGACGTAATTTATTACGTACTGATACAGACTTAACATAGTTATGTCTGTATCATTAATATTTATAAATTGGTTTAAGGTTCAATAAGATAGTCTTAAAGAAAACCAAAACCGTAAATTAATACAAATGTATACAGATCCTATTGCCGATTATTTGACAAGAGTTCGTAACGCTGTGGCCGCAAACCATAAAGTTGTTGAAATTCCTGCATCTAATCTAAAAAAAGAAATAACAAAGATCTTATTTGATCAAGGTTATATCTTAAGTTACAAATTTGAAGACAACGCTGTTCAGGGTTCAATCAAAATTGCTTTGAAGTATGATAAAGATACTAAAGAGTCAGTAATTAAAGATATCCAAAGAATTAGTAAACCAGGTTTACGTAAGTATTCAGGTTCTTCTTCCATTCCAAGAATCCTTAATGGATTAGGGATTGCTATTGTTTCTACATCTAAAGGTTTGATGACAGGAAAACAAGCTAAGCAATTAAATGTAGGTGGTGAAGTAATTTGTTACGTATACTAATTAAAAGACTTATAAGATGTCAAGAATAGGTAAAAATCCAATTGTAGTCCCTGCTGGAGTAACTGTAGAAGTTAAAGACGGTATTATTACAGTAAAAGGAAAAAATGGTCAACTTACACAGGAGTTTTCGGACGTAACTGTAACAGTTGAAGACGGTATTGTTCAAGTAGACAGATCGTCTGATCACAAAGACCAAAGAGCAAAACATGGTTTGTACAGATCTTTAATCAATAACATGATTATCGGTGTGACGGATGGTTTTACTAAGTCATTAGAATTGGTAGGAGTTGGTTATAGAGCTTCGAATCAAGGACAAAAATTAGATTTAGCGCTTGGTTATTCTCACAATATAGTTTTACAAATTGCTCCAGAAGTAACTTTAGAAACTATATCTGAAAAAGGTAAGAACCCTATCGTTAAATTAACATCATTTGACAAACAACTTTTAGGTCAGGTAGCTGCGAAAATCAGAGGTTTCCGTAAGCCTGAGCCGTACAAAGGAAAAGGTGTTAAATTTGTGGGTGAAGTATTAAGAAGAAAAGCAGGTAAATCAGCTTAAAAAATAAGATTATGTCATTAACAAAACCTGAAAGAAGACAACGAATTAGATTCAGAATTAGAAAAACAATTAGTGGTACTGCTACTAATCCAAGACTTTCTGTATTTAGAAGTAACAAAGAAATTTACGCGCAACTTATTGATGACGTAAACGGAGTTACTATATTGGCGGCTTCTTCAAGAGAAAAAGAAATAGGTAACGGTACGAACATTGAAGTTGCTACAGCGGTTGGAAAACTAGTTGCTGAAAAAGCTTTGAAAGCTGGGATAGACGTGGTAACTTTCGATAGAGGAGGTTATTTATATCACGGTCGTATTAAATCATTAGCGGAAGGCGCAAGAGCGGCTGGACTTAAATTCTAATATAGTATGTCTAATAGTAAATACAAGAATGTAGAGTTAGTAAAACCAAGTGGTCTTGAATTAAAAGATCGTTTGGTAAGTGTAAATCGTGTTACTAAGGTTACAAAGGGTGGTAGAGCTTTTGGTTTTTCTGCTATTGTAGTTGTAGGTGATGAAAATGGAGTGGTTGGACATGGATTAGGAAAATCTAAAGACGTTTCTGAAGCAATTGCGAAAGCAGTAGAAGATGCTAAGAAAAATTTAGTTAAAATTCCTTTGAATGGAAAATCAGTTCCTCACGAACAAAAAGGTAAATTTGGTGGTGCACGTGTATTTTTAATTCCTGCCTCTCATGGTACAGGAGTTATTGCTGGTGGAGCTGTTCGTTCAGTTCTTGAATCAGTAGGTATTCATGATGTATTATCTAAATCTCAAGGATCTTCAAATCCTCACAACGTAGTTAAAGCAACTTTTGATGCTTTATTACAAATGAGAAGCGCTTATACTGTTGCAAAACAAAGAGGTGTTTCTTTAGAAAAAGTTTTTAAAGGTTAATTCAAGGAAATTATGGCTAAATTATTAGTAAAACAAGTAAGAAGCAAAATCAATTGTCCTCTTACTCAAAAAAGAGGTTTGGAAGCTTTAGGTCTACGTAAAATGGGACAAGTTGTAGAGCATGATTCAAATCCTACAATCCTTGGGATGATAAATAAAGTTAAACACTTAGTTTCTGTTGAAGAAACTAAATAACAAATACTGTTATGAATTTAAGTAATTTACAACCTGCTGAAGGTTCTACTCACAATCAAAATAAAAGATTAGGTAGAGGTGAAGGTTCTGGAAAAGGTGGTACCTCTGCAAGAGGTCACAAAGGAGCTAAATCTCGTTCTGGTTATTCTAAAAAGATTGGTTTTGAAGGTGGTCAAATGCCACTTCAAAGACGTGTACCTAAGTTTGGTTTTACAAACATCAATCGTAAAGATTACGAAGGTGTTAATCTTGATACACTGCAACTTTTAGTTGACAATGGTGTTATTAAAGATACTGTTGATATGACAGTATATGTTGCTAATCGTTTGGCTACCAAAAATGAAATCGTTAAGATTTTAGGTAGAGGTGAATTGACTGCAAAATTAAAAGTAACCGCTCACAAATTTACTGCTACTGCAAAAGCTGCTATTGAAGCTGCTGGTGGAGAAGCTGTAACGATGTAATTTTTCAATTAATATGAAGAAAATTATAGAATCAATAAGTAATGTTTGGAAAATCGAGGAACTAAAAAATAGAATCCTAATCACCTTAGGACTTCTTTTAGTTTATCGTTTTGGAGCACACGTTACACTTCCTGGAATTGATGCAACTCAATTAAACAGTTTAGCTGGTCAAACCAAAAATGGTATCGGATCTATTTTAGATATGTTTACCGGAGGTGCTTTTTCTAAAGCTTCAGTTTTTGCTTTAGGAATAATGCCATATATTTCTGCGTCTATTGTTGTTCAGTTAATGGGAATTGCGATTCCATATTTACAAAAGCTTCAAAGTGATGGAGAAAGTGGCAGAAAAAAGATTAATCAAATAACCCGTTGGTTAACGATAGGTATTACTTTAGTTCAAGGTCCAACTTACATTTATAATTTGTACCAAACCTTACCAAGTAGTGCTTTTTTGTTAGGATTTAATTCATTTGAATTCTTATTTTCATCAGTAGTAATCTTAGTAACAGGGACAATATTTGCCATGTGGTTGGGAGAAAAAATTACTGATAAAGGTATCGGAAACGGAATATCATTGTTGATTATGGTTGGTATTCTAGCTAGGTTTCCACAAGCTTTTATGCAAGAATTTACAACTAGAGTAACTAATAATAACGGTGGACCAATGCTATTGGTTATTGAAATTATTATTTGGCTTTTAGTTATTATTGCTTGTGTATTACTAGTAATGGCAGTTAGAAGAATACCTGTTCAGTATGCTCGTCGTACAACATCGGGAGATTACGAACAAGATTTAATGGGTGGAAATAGACAATGGATTCCATTGAAGCTTAACGCTTCTGGTGTTATGCCTATTATATTTGCTCAGGCAATTATGTTTATTCCTGCTGCTGTGGCAGGTTTATCAAAATCAGATGCATCACAATCAATTGTTGGCGCTTTTAGTAATATGTTTGGATTATGGTATAATGTAGTTTTTGCAACTTTAATAGTTGTATTTACCTTCTTTTATACTGCAATTACAGTTCCTACTAACAAAATGTCTGATGATTTAAAGAGAAGTGGTGGTTTTATTCCTGGGGTTAGACCTGGAGTTGAAACTTCTGATTATCTTGACAAGGTGATGTCTTTGATAACTTTTCCAGGTTCTTTATTTCTTGCTTTGATAGCTGTGTTCCCAGCAATTGTTGTAAGTCTTATGGATGTTCAACAATCTTGGGCAATGTTTTTTGGAGGTACTTCATTAATAATTATGGTTGGTGTTGCCATAGATACAATTCAACAAATCAATTCATACTTGTTAAACAAACATTATGACGGTTTAATGAAAAGTGGTAAAAATAGAAAGGCAGTAGCTTAACTTATGGCAAAACAATCAGCAATAGAACAAGACGGATCAATCATTGAAGCATTGTCAAATGCAATGTTCCGTGTAGAGTTAGAAAATGGACATATTGTAATCGCCCATATATCTGGAAAAATGCGTATGCATTACATCAAATTATTACCTGGTGATAAAGTGAAACTAGAAATGAGCCCTTACGATTTGTCAAAAGCAAGAATTACTTATAGATATTAAAGGATATTCACAATGAAAGTTAGAGCATCAGTAAAAAAGAGAAGTCCCGAGTGCAAAATTGTGCGTAGAAAAGGGAGATTGTACGTTATAAACAAAAAGAATCCTAGATTTAAACAAAGACAAGGATAGTTATGGCAAGAATAGCAGGGGTAGATATCCCGAAAAATAAGAGAGGTGTTATAGCACTTACCTATATCTTCGGATTAGGAAATAGTAGAGCTATTGAGATTTTAGAAAAAGCTCAAGTTAGCCAAGATAAAAAAGTCCAAGATTGGAATGATGATGAGATCGGAGCAATTCGTGAAGCTGTATCAGCATTTAAAATTGAAGGAGAATTACGTTCTGAAGTTTCTTTAAACATCAAACGTTTAATGGATATTGGTTGTTACAGAGGTATCCGTCATAGAACTGGTCTTCCTTTAAGAGGACAAAGAACTAAAAACAACTCTAGAACAAGAAAAGGTAAAAGAAAAACTGTTGCCAACAAGAAAAAAGCAACTAAATAATAAGTAATATGGCTAAAGCAACTGCAAAAAAACGTAAAGTTATCGTTGAATCAACGGGAGAGGCTCATATTTCTGCTACCTTCAATAACATCATCATTTCTTTGACAAACAAAAAAGGTGAAGTTATTTCTTGGTCTTCAGCTGGTAAAATGGGTTTTAGAGGTTCTAAAAAGAATACTCCATACGCAGCCCAAATGGCAGCAGAAGATTGTAGTAAAGTAGCTCTTGAGGCAGGACTTAAAAAAGTAAAAGTTTATGTAAAAGGACCAGGAAACGGACGTGAGTCTGCTATCCGTTCTTTGCATAATGGTGGTATTGAAGTTACAGAGATTATCGATGTTACTCCAATGCCTCATAATGGATGTCGTCCTCCTAAAAGACGTAGAGTTTAATACTCAAATTAATTATAGTATAACATAGGTAGAACGTTGATTATCGAAGGATAAGACCTGAATTCATAATCTCTACCTTAAACAAATTAAAATGGCAAGATATACTGGTCCAAGTACAAGAATCGCTCGTAAATTTGGCGAAGCAATTTTCGGAGACGATAAAGCTTTCGAAAAAAGAAATTACCCACCCGGACAACACGGGATGGCAAAAAAAAGAGGAAAAAAATCTGAATATGCTGTCCAGTTAATGGAAAAGCAAAAAGCTAAATATTCTTATGGAATATTAGAAAAACAATTCAGAAATTTATTCGAAAAAGCATCAGCTACTAAAGGTGTTACTGGTGAAGTTTTATTACAATTGTGTGAAGCAAGATTAGACAATGTGGTTTTTAGAATGGGTATTGCTCCTTCTAGAAGAGGTGCTCGTCAAATCGTTTCTCACAGACACGTTACCGTAAATGGTGAGGTTGTTAATATTCCTTCTTACCACCTTAAACCTGGTGATAAAGTTGGTGTTCGTGAAAAATCTAAATCTTTAGAAGCTATCGAACGTTCTTTATCTAATTCAAGTCATGTTTATGAATGGATTACTTGGAATAACGACGTTAAAGAAGGTACTTTCGTTTCTGTACCTGCGAGACTTCAAATCCCAGAAAACATTAAAGAACAATTAATCGTAGAGTTGTACAACAAATAATAATTGACTTAGTCGAAATTTATGGCAATATTTAATTTTCAGAAGCCCGATAAAGTTATCATGATCGATTCAACCGATTTTGAAGGTAAATTTGAGTTTAGACCTTTAGAACCTGGTTACGGATTGACTGTTGGTAATGCACTTAGAAGAGTTTTGCTTTCAGCATTAGAAGGTTATGCAATTACATCTGTTCGCATTGAAGGTGTAGATCATGAATTTTCTACTATTCCTGGAGTTGTTGAAGACGTTACCGAAATTATCCTTAATCTTAAACAAGTGCGTTTCAAACGTCAAATTGAAGATGTCGATAATGAATCAGTTACTATATCTGTTTCTGGTAAAGATCAATTAACAGCTGGTGATTTTCAAAAATTCATTTCAGGTTTCCAAGTTTTGAATCCAGAACTAGTTATCTGTAATTTAGATAGTAAAATCAAACTGAATTTCGATTTAACTATCGAAAAAGGTAGAGGATATGTTCCTGCTGAGGAGAACAAAAAACAGAATGCTGCAATTGGTACTATTTTTACGGATTCTATTTTTACTCCGGTAAAAAACGTAAAATACGCAATTGAAAACTTCCGTGTAGAGCAAAAAACAGATTATGAAAAATTAGTTTTTGAAATAAAAACTGATGGTTCTATCAATCCAAAAGATGCACTTACTGAAGCTGCTAAAGTTTTAATTCACCATTTCATGTTGTTCTCTGACGAAAGAATTACACTCGAGGCTGACGAAATTGCACAAACAGAATCATATGATGAAGAGTCATTACATATGAGACAATTGCTTAAAACTAAGCTTGTTGATATGGATCTTTCTGTAAGAGCATTAAATTGTTTGAAAGCGGCTGAAGTTGATACACTTGGTGATTTAGTATCGTTCAATAAAAATGATCTAATGAAATTCCGTAATTTTGGTAAAAAATCTTTAACAGAGCTTGATGAACTTGTTGCAGTTAAAAATTTGAACTTCGGTATGGATTTAGCAAAATACAAACTAGATAAAGAATAAATTACTTCATATTTTGATCTCCAAAATGGATAGCATCAAGATGAAAGTATAAAAAAACACGTCATGAGACACGGAAAAAAATTCAATCACTTAAGCAGACAGACTGCACATAGAAAATCTATGTTGGCTAATATGGCTTGTTCTCTTATTGAGCACAAACGTATTAACACTACAGTTGCTAAAGCGAAAGCGCTTAAACAATTCGTTGAGCCTTTAATAACAAAATCAAAACAAGATACGACTCACAATCGTCGTATCGTTTTTGCTTACTTACGTAGCAAATATGCCGTAACTGACTTGTTCAGAGACGTAGCAGCTAAAGTAGGTGACCGTCCAGGTGGATACACTCGTATCATTAAAGTTGGAAATCGTTTAGGAGATAATGCTGATATGGCAATGATCGAACTAGTAGATTTCAATGAACTTTACAATGGTGGTAAAAAAGAAGTTAAAAAAGCAAAAAGCCGTCGTGGTGGAAAAGCAAAGAAAGCAGATGAAGCTACTGAAGCTCCAGCTGCCGAAACTGAAACTACAACTGACGCTGCTGAGTAATTATGAAAATAATCATTCAATAAAAATCAAGGATAAGCTATTAATAGTTTATCCTTTTTTTTTGACTTTTTTTTTAAATTTTAGGAGCACAACAATATATTTTTAAAAGAACGATTCACCTGCTTTTCGCTATATCTTTTTTGTAATTCTTCCTTTGTTAGAATTTCAAAAAAGGATGCCGCTTCAATCAGGGCTACTTAGAATGGATATGTTTCATAAGAAACTTTTCAAAAAGAAATGATCGAGTACATTAATCTTTTTTTTTAATCCGAGCGTGAATCTGTTTAATAAATATAAATTTTAAAAACATTGCATCCATTGTTTTAATAAATTAAATTTGCACAATATTTAACTACACATGAGACGAGTTTTTCGAGTTTCATGAGACTATTAAAAAATTAATAGAAAACAACGAATGAAATATACAACACGACAAAGCGCCATTCTTCTATTAAGTGACGGCACGATATTCCATGGGAAATCTATTGGTATTAGCGGAACCACTTTTGGCGAAGTTTGTTTTAACACAGGAATGACAGGTTACCAAGAAATATTTACAGATCCATCTTATTTTGGTCAAATAATGGTAGCTACCAATGCACATATTGGAAATTATGGAGTAAATGATAAGGAAATTGAGTCTGAGAGTATTAAAATTTCAGGTTTAGTTTGTAAAAATTTTAGTTTTAACTATTCACGCGAAGATGCTTCGGGGAGTTTAGAAGACTATTTTATAAAACAAAACCTTATTTGTATATCAGATGTTGATACACGCGCACTTGTAAGCTATATTCGTGACAACGGCGCGATGAATGCAGTTATTTGTACGGATGGAACTTCAATTGAGGAATTGAAAATAGCTTTAGCCAAAGTTCCAGATATGAATGGCTTAGAATTAGCTTCAAAAGTATCTACAAAGGAGCCATATTTCTTTGGGGATGAGAATGCAACCTATAAGATATCTGCTCTTGATTTAGGAATTAAAATGAATATCCTTCGTAATCTTGCCAAAAGAGATTGTTATATCAAAGTTTTTCCTTTCGATTCAACTTATGAAGACATGGCATCATTTAATCCTGATGGCTATTTCTTATCTAACGGACCTGGAGATCCAGAACCTTTGGCAAGTGCCATTCAAGTAGCTACAGCAATTATTGAAAATAACAAACCTCTATTTGGAATTTGCTTAGGACATCAAGTAATTGGTTTGGCAAACGGAGTTTCGACTTATAAAATGTTTAATGGTCATAGAGGAATAAACCATCCTGTGAAAAATATAATTACAGGAAAAGGGGAGATTACTTCTCAAAATCATGGTTTTGCCGTAAGCAAAGAAGAGTTGGACAATCATCCTGATTTAGAAATCACACATCTTCATCTTAATGATGGAACCGTTGCTGGTATGCGTATGAAAAACAAAAATTGTTTCTCTGTGCAATATCATCCGGAAGCAAGTCCTGGACCTCATGACTCTTCTTATTTATTTGATCAATTCATTGAGAATATAAAAGGGTAGTAGTGTAGTGAGGATTTTTTATTAAATACAGAATAGTGAAATATTTAGGGATTGGCTTTTATTAAAAAGTCAATCCCTTTTTTTATATAGCTAATATCAGCTTACATACCGAATGGATATGTTTCTGGAATTTGATTTCCATCGGGCTGGATATTTATTGGGTGCAATGCGCTAGTTTCATCAAGAAATATAAAAGCATCGTATCGCTTTGGCAAAATTGTAGGAACATAATTTCCAAATCTTTCATGTTCTGGATTATAAACAACTCCTATTGCTCGATGTCCTATATAGGAAGAAACACATTTTTCCTCATGTATTTTATTCATTATTAGTAATCTGTTTTGTCCTTTGCTTGCAAGATGGAAGGAATGCTCCCAACTGCCTTCCAGGGCTTCTGGAACTTTTATTTTTCGCATGGAATCTCCCCATTCTCTGCCTGCAATTACACTTCCTTTATAGGATCCAAACCCGACCGCTATTACTCCTTCAGTTGAATATTGTTCTCTCAATAATTGCCCAACATTTACCATGCCGTCAGCTGCCATATCCGTAGCACGAGCATCACCAATATGTGTGTTGTGTTCCCAAACTATTATTTTAGCTTCCTTTCCATGGAATTTCATAAGCCGTTCAATGGTGGAAACCATATGCTCGTCCCGAATATTCCAAGAAGCTGAGCCTCTTTTTATCATGGCTCGATAGTATTTTTCAGCGTTTCTGGCAATGAATGCGTTTTGCTCCGTGCTCAAAACGTTTTCTGCATCATGATTATAATTGGGAACATTTTTTATTATTTCAGTAAGCAGATGAAGTATTTCCTTTTCACATAATTCTGGAACAAATGAGGAGGCTCTAGCATAAGATTGTCCTTCATCTTTGTTGTAAGGTTCGAAACATTCCATTGCTGCTTTTGCGATTGCGAGTGCTTTTGGATCATTTTTTTCTAAATATTGAACGATTGAATTCATGGATTCTCTAAAACTGTATACATCTAATCCGTAAAACCCGATTCTTTTATCAGCCGGAAGATCTACGTTATAGGCTTTGAGCCAATCTATGAATGCTGCTATTTCCCAATTTGCCCACATCCATGTTGGCCATCTTTTAAATTCATTAAGCACATTGTAAATATCTGTTCCTGAATTTGTATATCCTTTTGCAAAACGATTTAATCGATAACAGTCGGGCCAATCGCCTTCTACTCCTACGAAAGAAAATCCCTTTTCCTGAATGAGGCGTTGTGTTATTTTTGCTCTCCAAGTGTAATATTCATGTGTTCCATGAGAAGCCTCACCTAGCAGAACATATTTTGCATCTCCAATAAGATCAATCAATGGGTCTAAATCGCTCAAATTTTCTAATGATGTCGAATTTATTTTTAATAACTCTTCAATTTCAACAGAATTGTTATGACTGTTTGGTTTTTTAGTTGTTTTCATGGCGAGTTCCTTTTCTAATTTTATCTAATTTGATCTAAATTAAAAACTTTAGATAATATCCAATAGAGTATGATTTTACGATCGTAAAAATGAATAACAAAAATAATATAAATTATTGATAATGAGGTATTAAAGTTTTAAATATAGTACTTTTGTAAAATAAAAAGAGATGCAATTAGTTCATTATTTTGCGGTTGCTCTATTGTTTTATTTTTGTGTATTTAATGACTTTGAAATAAGAAAAAAATATAAAATTGTGTACGATTTTTTTTAAACAAAATATAAACTTTATGTTTTTTAAAAAAAATTACAACGTTTTCGTTAATAAGATTCATTATTTTCATTAAATGAATAGAAAAGATAGAATATATTTGTGTTTTAAAATTTTAAAATAAAATAGTATGAGTATAATTATCAAAATTCACGCAAGACAAATTTTCGATTCTAGAGGAAATCCTACTATAGAAGTAGATGTAATTACAGATAATGGTGTTTTAGGAAGAGCGGCAGTGCCATCTGGTGCTTCTACTGGAGAGCATGAAGCTGTTGAATTACGTGATGGAGGAAAAGCATTTCTTGGAAAAGGAGTTATGAATGCTGTGAAAAATGTTAATAGCATAATCTCAGAAGAACTTTTGGGAGTTTCTGTTTTCGAACAAAATGTTATTGATCAAATGATGATTGATTTAGATGGTACGCCAAATAAATCCAACTTAGGAGCAAATGCAATTTTGGGAGTTTCTTTAGCTGTTGCAAAAGCGGCTGCTAATGAATTAGGATTGCCTTTATACAGATATATAGGAGGAGTTTCAGCTAATACATTGCCAGTACCAATGATGAATATCATCAACGGTGGATCTCATTCTGATGCGCCGATCGCATTTCAGGAATTTATGATTATTCCAGTAAAAGCAACTACTTTTACTCAAGCGATGCAGATGGGGACAGAAATTTTTCATAGTCTTAAAAAAGTATTACATGACAGAGGACTTTCAACTGCCGTTGGGGATGAAGGTGGTTTTGCACCAAATCTTGCCGGTGGAACTGAAGATGCATTGGATACCATAAAAAAAGCGGTAGAATCTGCTGGATATAAATTTGGAGATGAAATTATGGTTGCCTTAGACTGTGCTGCTTCAGAATTTTATGTTAACGGAAAATACGATTATACTAAATTTGAAGGAGAAACTGGTAAAATAAGATCTTCGGAAGAACAAGCTGATTATTTAGCTGAATTAGCAGCAAAATATCCAATTATTTCTATCGAGGACGGAATGTACGAAGATGACTGGGATGGTTGGAAATACCTAACGGAAAAAATTGGAGATAAAGTACAATTAGTGGGGGATGATTTATTTGTAACAAATGTGAAACGTTTGTCTACAGGGATTGAAAAAGGAATTGCTAATTCAATATTAGTGAAAGTAAACCAAATAGGAACTTTAACAGAAACCATCGCAGCTGTAAATATGGCTAAAAATGCGGGTTATACTTCAGTAATGTCACACCGTTCTGGAGAAACTGAAGATAATACAATTGCAGATTTAGCAGTAGCTTTAAATTGTGGTCAAATTAAAACCGGTTCCGCTTCTCGTTCTGATCGTATGGCAAAATACAATCAATTATTAAGAATTGAAGAGGAACTTGGGAACACAGCTTATTTCCCAGGTAAAGACGCCTTTAAAATTAAATAATTTTCCCATATATTTTTTTCAAAAACCGTTCATTAATAATGAACGGTTTTTTTATTTTATTTAACATATTCATTGTGAAATTCTCTTTTTAATTAGTCTTAAATTCCCTAGATTTGGTAAATTATTATTTTTAAAAGTTTATTTCAATTATATTATGTCGAAAACAGCAATATTAGAGATTGATAGTAAGAAATTTGAACTGCCTATAATCACAGGAAGTGAAAATGAAGTTGCTATTGATATTAGTAAATTACGTGATTTGTCAGGAATAATTACTCTTGATCCAGGTTACAAAAATTCAGGTTCATGTACTAGCGAAATCACTTTCCTAGATGGTGAACTTGGAATTCTTCGTTACAGAGGATATTCAATTGAGGATTTAGCCGGAAAAGGACATTTTCTTGAAGTGTCTTATTTGGTTATTTTTGGTGAGTTGCCTACAGCGGCCCAATTGGAAGATTTTGAAACCCATATAAGAAAATACACTTTAGTCAATGAGGAAATGAAAAACATCATTGATGGATTTCCAAAAACTGCGCACCCAATGGGTGTCTTGGCTGCATTGACAAGCGCTTTGACAGCTTTTAATCCGAAGTCAGTAAATGTTGAGAATGAAAAAGAAATGTATGAAGCTGTTTGTAAAACCATGGGTAAATTCTTGGTTATTGCAACTTGGACATATAGAAAAAGCATGGGTTATCCTTTAAATTATTACGATAATACTAAAGGTTATGTAGAGAATTTCATGCGATTAATGTTTGAATTGCCTACGGAACCTTATACGCCAAATCCAGTAGTTGTAGATGCATTAGATAAATTGTTTATTCTTCACGCTGATCATGAACAAAACTGTTCTACATCAACGGTTAGAATGGTGGGTTCTTCTCACGCAGGTTTATTTGCTTCAATCTCAGCAGGAGTTTCTGCACTTTGGGGACCTTTACATGGAGGAGCTAACCAGGCAGTTCTTGAAATGCTGGAAGAAATTCACAGAACAGGTGGCGACGCTGATAAATATTTGGAGAAATCCAAAGATAAAAATGATCCATTCCGTTTAATGGGATTTGGTCACAGAGTATATAAAAATTTCGACCCAAGAGCCAAAATCATTAAAAAAGCGGCTGATGAAGTTTTAGCAACTTTGGGTGTTGATGATCCAATTCTTGCTATTGCCAAAAAATTAGAAGAATCTGCACTAGTTGATGAGTATTTTGTTTCAAGAAAATTATATCCAAACGTAGATTTTTATTCTGGAATTATATACAGAGCTTTAGGAATTCCTACTGATATGTTTACCGTAATGTTTGCGATCGGTCGTTTACCTGGCTGGATTGCACAGTGGAAAGAAATGCGTGAAAACAAAGAACCTATAGGAAGACCTAGACAGATTTACACAGGTCATCCTTTGAGAGATTTCAAAACATCTGATAAAAGATAAATTCAATTTAAAAAGCTTCACTAATTTGTGAAGCTTTTTTTATATTTGTCAAAATGAAAAAAAATGCTTGAGTTAAATATAAAGAATGAAACTTCAAGACTGCGGGCTGTAGTTTTGGGTTCTGCAACACATAACGGCCCTACACCTAAAGCAGATGAAGCCTATGATCCAAAATCATTAGAGCATATATTGGCAGGAACTTATCCGGTTGAGGAAGATATGGTCAATGAAATGGAAGCATTCAGTACGGTTTTGAAGAAATATAATGTTACCGTTTTTCGTCCTGAAATGATTGAAAATTACAATCAAATATTTACAAGGGATATTGGATTCGTCATTGATGATGTTTTTATTAAATCGAATATTCTACCAGAAAGAGAACGCGAATTAGATGCGATTCAATATGTGATTGACCAAATGGATCCCAAAAAAGTCGTGCGTCCTCCAGAAGAAGTCCATATTGAAGGTGGTGATGTGATTCTGTGGAATGATTATATATTTATTGGCACATATAAAGGAAGCGATTACAAAGATTATATTACAGCACGAACAAATGTTCAAGGAGTACAATACATTAAAAATTTATTTCCAAATAAAATTGTCAAAGAATTCGATTTGGTTAAATCAAAAATAGAAGCTAGAGACAATGCCTTGCATCTTGATTGTTGTTTTCAACCTGTTGGGAAGGCCAAAGGAATTATTTACAAAAGTGGATTTCGTGAAGAAGCTGATTATTTATTTCTTGTCAATCTTTTTGGAAAAGAAAACTTATTTCACATTACTCGAGATGAAATGTATGATATGAATTCGAATGTTTTTTCTATTGATACTGATGTTGTGGTTTCCGAAAAGAACTTTACTCGATTAAACAATTGGTTGCGATCTAATGGATTTACCGTTGAAGAAATTCCATATGCCGAAATTGCCAAACAAGAAGGATTATTACGATGTTCTACTTTACCTTTAAGTAGAGATTAAATATTTGTTTAATAGTTTAAAGTTTAATGTTGGGAAACATTAAACTTTAAATTATTAAACTTTAAACTAAAAATATATGAAACAAACTACAAATTCCATATTGATGATTCGCCCTGTTGCGTTTCGAATGAACGAACAAACGGCAGTAAATAATTATTATCAAAAAGTACTAGACGGACTTATGCCGGCAACTGTCAATGCAAAGGCACAACAAGAATTTGACACTTTTGTTGAAAAACTTAGCGCTGTTGGTGTTGATGTAACGGTTGTTGATGATACTTTAAATCCTGATACGCCGGACAGCATTTTTCCAAACAATTGGATTTCTTTTCACGAGAATGGTGATGTGGCATTATATCCAATGTTTGCCGAAAATCGTCGCGAGGAAAGACGTGAGGAGATTTTGGATATGCTGGAAGACAAAGGTTTTGTAATTAATAATATTGTCGATTATACTTCAGCTGAGGAAGATGGTTTTTTCTTGGAAGGAACAGGAAGTTTACTTTTGGATAGAGCCAATAGTAAAGCTTACTGCGCTTTGTCACCTCGAGCAGATGAAGAATTATTCATAGAATTTTGTGAAGATTTTGATTATGCACCAGTAATTTTTGAAGCGTTTCAAACTGTTAACAGAGAACGAAAACTAATTTATCATACTAATGTTATGATGTGTTTGGGAGAAACTTTTGCGGTGATTTGTTCGGATTGCATTGATGAGAAAAAAGAACGCAAAATGGTTTTGGATAATCTAAAAGAGAATGGGAAAGAGATTATTCTAATTACCGAAACTCAAGTGAATAATTTCGCTGGGAATATGCTTGAAGTTCGCGGCGCAAATGATAAAAGATATTTGGTTATGAGCACATCGGCACATCAAAGTTTGACGCCAAAACAAATTACACAATTAGAAAAACATGCTGAAATCTTGAGTTCAAGTTTAGATACAATTGAAGCTTGTGGTGGAGGAAGTGCCAGATGTATGATGGCAGAAATATTCTTGCCTAAAAAATAATTTACACCTCTGACAGGGTTTTGTGCCTTGTCAGAGTTAAATAAATACTACTAAAAATTCCCTTTGATAATATTGATAACGGCACTCACTATATATTGAATCCCAATTGCAATTACAATAAAACCAACAATTCTGGATATAGCCACAATCCCTGACGCACCAAGTATTTTGGCCAAATAATGAGCACTTCTAAGAATTACAAAGATGGCAATCGCAATCGCTAGAATTGCCAATGAGGAAAATATAACATCACTCGTAGAATGATGTTCCTGATAAAATGCAATTAATAAAGAAATAGATCCGGGACCTGCAAGCATAGGAATGGCAAGCGGAGTCAATGCGATATCATTTCTTTTTTGAGCATCGGTTTCTATTTTTTTATTGATACCTCGTTTCTTATTGAATTTTCCAGAAAGCAATGAAAATCCTGAGCTCACGATGATAATTCCACCCGCTATTCGCAGCGCATCAATACTGATTCCAAAAAAAGTCAGTACATATTGACCTATGAAAAAAGAGATAATGAGAATGGCAAACACATTTATCGCTGTCCATAAAGAAATCCTGGAGCGTTCTTTTAACGAATCATCTTGTGTAAGTCCCACAAAAATAGGAACTGTCCCGATGGGATTTAAAACAGAAAAAAGCGCAGCAAAAAGGTAAATAAACAGATCCATATTGTTGTTGTTAAGATTGCAAAAATAGTCTTTTTTTAAAAGTTGACTCTCTTTTAATGTTAGCTTATTGTTTTCATTGCTTTTGCAACAAAAGCGGATAATTTCTAAATCCTGAACCTTTTTGTTTACTTTTGCAAAATACAATTATAGAAAATGATAAAAAATAAAAAAACGCTGGTACTTGGTGCTTCTACAAAACCCGCCAGATATGCTTTTATGGCGATTGAAAAATTGGTTGAAAAAGGCCATTCCGTTCTCGCTATAGGTCAAAATGCTGGAGAAGTGGCAGGAATTAAAATCCAAACCAAAGCCATTCCGTTAAAAAATATCGATACCGTTACTTTATATTTAAACCCTTCACGTCAACGTGATTACTACAATTATTTAGTAGAGGCAAAACCTAAACGTGTTATTTTCAATCCTGGGACAGAGAATCCAGAGTTTTATCAGTTGCTAAAATTAAATGACATAAAAGTCGAGATAGCTTGTACGCTTGTTATGTTGGCTACAAATCAGTATTAGTTTTTTTAGCAGCTATTCCTGCTATCCATTTCAATCTTTTGAACAAAACAGTATTTTTCTAAATAAAATAAGGAGCTTCCGTTGGTCGCTCTTTTTTTATAAGAAAAAATTTCTGTTTTTTATCAAAAGGATTTCCATTTTTATCAGGGCTCTAGGAATATTGGATTCAACCTAAAGATTTGGGATTAAAATGGTTTTTGTTTCGTGATTTAATGATTTCAACATTGAAAATTCCAAGTTGAACATTCAAAATTAAAAAACAAGTTTGTATAGTGAACTTGGTACAACCAATTTTTTCTCAAAGCTATGGTCGTAAAAAGATCTCTCTAAGAATTACTTTGTGCTTTTTTAAAATCTAGTTTCCTCCACTGCAGGTTTGCTAATCAACAACAAACCAATAAAAGTAATCAGTCCGTTTACTATAATGAGTTCATTATCGAAAACATATCCAAAAAACAAGGCTTTTGAATTTTCGCTGATAAAGAAAGTCACGGCTGGTGATAATAAGCATATTAATGGAACCAGTTTATCTTTAACGGTTTTTGTTTTTACAAATAATCCGAAACAATACAATCCTAAAAGCGGACCATAAGTGTAGGAAGCGACTCTGAAAATCATTCCTACAACAGAGCTGTCGTTGACAGAATTGAAAAATACAATAACTAAAAACATTAAAAACGAAAAACCGATGTGAACAAAATGTCTTGTTCTCACAATATTTGGTTTATTTAAATTTTCGACTTTATCCATACCAAGGAAATCGACACAAAACGAAGTGGTCAATGCTGTTAATGCCGAATCAGTTGTCGCAAATGTAGCGGCCGTTAATCCTAACAAGAAAACCACTGAAGGAATCAAGCTCAAATGATGAAAAGCGATTTCGGGAAAAAGTAAATCCGTTCTTGGTTTTCCGGTAACTAAGTCGGTTGGGACTTCAATTCCGTTTTTAGCGGCATAAATATAAAGTAATGCTCCAACGCTTAGAAAAAAGATATTGATAAGTACAAATATTCCGGTAAAAGTGAACATGTTTTTCTGGGCTTCCCCGATGTTTTTGCAACTCAAATTTTTCTGCATTAAATCCTGATCGAGTCCCACCATCGCAATGGTTACGAACATTCCTCCCAGAATTTGCTTTACAAAATGGAATTTACTCGACACAAAATCTTCAAAAAAGAATATTTTAGAATAATTGCTGTTTTTTACTTCCTCAAAAGCTTCAAAAATATTGAGGTTCAAACTTCTGCAAATAAAGAAAATAGTCAAGAAAACCGAAGTGACTAAGAAGAAAGTCTGTAAAGTATCTGTAATGATGATGGTTTTTAAACCGCCACGATACGTATAAGCAAATATCAAGGCGAGTGAAATTAATACCGTAACTGCAAAGGGAATTCCATAATAATCAAAAACATAACGTTGTAAAACAATTACTACTAGATACAATCTAAAGGAAGAACCAATTGTTCTGCTAATTAGAAAAATAGTTGCGGCGGTTTTATAAGAATAAGTTCCTAATCGGCGTTCTATATATCCATAAATAGAAGTCAAATTCATCCGGTAATATAAAGGGAGCAAAACTTTAGCAATGATTATAAAACCAATGGCGTTTCCTAATACAAACTGAAAATACTTGAATTGTTCACCAGTTGGAGCGCCTACTTCCCCCGGAACTGATATAAATGTCACTCCGGAAAGTGCGGTTCCTATCATTCCAAAGGCTACTAAATACCATTTCGAATTTTTATTGGCTTTAAAAAAAGCATCATTCCCACTGTCTTTTTTACTAACGGCATGGGAAATGTAGAATAATATTCCGAAGTAAATAGATACAAGTAGTAGTATAGTGCCTGGAGTCATTTGGTTTTTTATTTGAAGCCAAAATACGATTTTTTGGTTAATCGGTTATTTGTTCCTTCATTTATTTAGAAATGTGGTAAATCGCAGCTTCGATATAGCAAATAACCGATGGAACAAATGAAGTAATTGATTACTTTTGCATTTATGGAATTTTCTTCAAAATTAATAGAAAAAGCAGTCAATGAGATGTCTCAATTGCCCGGAATTGGCAAGAGAACGGCATTGCGATTGGTGTTGCATTTATTGAAACAACCAAAGGAACAAACGGGTTTTTTGGCGCAAGCATTAATGACAATGCGCGAAGATATCAAGTATTGCAACAGTTGTCACAATATCTCGGATAGTGTCCTTTGTGAAATTTGTTCCAATAAAAACAGAAACCATCAAATTATCTGTGTTGTGGAAGATATTCGAGATGTGATGGCCATTGAAAATACAGGTCAATTCAGAGGGATTTATCATGTTTTAGGAGGTAAAATTTCGCCAATAGACGGAGTTGGCCCCAGTCAGTTAAATATAGCCACGCTTGTTGAAAAAGTAAAATCAGGCAGTGTAAATGAAATAATATTTGCTTTAAGCTCTACGATGGAAGGGGATACAACCAACTTTTATATCTATAAGCAAATTGGTGATAGTGAAATAATTATATCAACAATTGCTAGAGGAATTTCAGTTGGCGATGAATTAGAATATGCTGACGAAGTTACCTTGGGAAGAAGTATATTACATAGAGTTCCGTTTGAAAAGTCCTTGAAAAATAATTAATCCATTTAATAAATAGCGATTCTTTTTAAATAGTAAATGAAAACCTATATTTGTCGTTAAAAATATTGAAATGAGCAAGACCCAACTCTATTTGTTGCTATGTATTAGTGTGTTATTTTCTTCTTGCATTCCAAGCAAAGATTTAATTTATCTTCAAAAAAAGGATAACTCAAGTGATGAAACGACTATTTCGGCAGTTGAATCAAAACCGTACAGATTGCAAACGAATGATGTTTTGAGTATCAATATAAAAGCAAATGATCCAAAATTAGTGTCTATTTTTAGTACTACAAATCAAGGTGAAGCCGGTAAATCAGAAACGGGACTTTATTTTGATGGGTTTACCGTGGATGATCATGGAAATATTAGAATGCCTGTTTTGGGTGATTTAAATGTGATTGGTTTTACTTTGGATGAAATAAGAGTTAGAATAGAGAAACAATTATTAGCAGAGTATTTTAATGCAGCGGCTAATATTTTTGTTACCGTAAAATTAGCAGGATTTCGATATACCATCAATGGCGAAATAGGGAGCACGGGAACCAAAACTTTATTTCAAGAGCATGTAAATGTGATGGAAGCTATTGCAAATGCAGGTGACATAACCATCACAGGAAACAGAAAAGCAGTTACAATTATTAGAAAATCGCCTACAGGAGTCCAAATGCATGATATCGATCTTACCGATATAAACGTAATGAATTCGCCTTATTTTTATTTGCAACCAAATGACTATATTTATATCAAACCACTTAAGCAAAAGACTTGGGGAACTGGAAAAACGGGTATAGAATCGTTGGGGACTATCATAACATTATTATCATTGGCAACGACCACTTACTTTTTGCTATTTAAAAATTAAAACACAATTCAAAAAATGCTAGATATAAAAGATTTTTCAATTTTTGAAGACCAAGTAAGTTTTGACTTTAAAGGATTTTTAATAAAAATAGGAAGTTATTGGAAATGGTTTTTAATAAGTCTCTTAATTACCTTCACAATTGCTTACCAGGTTAACATTCGTAAAGAAAAAATTTATGGAATGGAGACGCTTATTTCCGTAAAAGAAGAAACGAATCCCTTGTTTACCTCTACCACTAGCTTAGTTTTTAACTGGGGAGGAACTTCAGATCAGGTTCAAACTATTTCGACCACCTTGCAATCCAGATCGCATAATGAGTTGGTTGTTGATAAACTACAATATTACATCGGTTATTTGGTTCAAGGTAAATATAGAATGGAAGATGCGTATGGTGCAGTCCCTTTTTATGTAAATATTGATAAATCAAAAGGTCAACTAGCTGGAAATTTAATTGGGATTAAATTTTTGAGTGATAATGTTTACGAAATAAGAATACCTTTTGAAAATCAAAATGTCTCATTAATAACCTACTCAAATAATTCTTATAGCAATACTTCAGTCGCCCAAGGTGATTTTGTAAAAAGGTATAAGGTCGGGGAACAAGTATCATTGCCTTTTTTAAATTGGAAAGTACAAATAAAAGACAACCCAGGTTTTTATAAAGGAAACGAATACTTTGTGCAGTTTAATAATTTTGATGGAACTGTTTCCGGCTATAGAGGAATAAATGTCAGATCAGATGACAAAGGAGGTTCCATAATTACGCTGGGGATGCAAGGCACCAACAAAGCAAGAATGGTTGAGTATTTGAATTCGACTGTAAAAATGCTGATAAAAAGACAATTAGACAGTAAAAATCAATTTGCGACAAATACCATTGCTTTTATTGACAGTACCTTAATTGCAATGGAATCCCAACTAAAGGAAACTGGAAATGAGCTGAAATCTTTTAGAAAAGGCAAAAATATTTATGACGTAGAAGCAGGTGGAGAAAAATTTTCGGATAAAATCCTTGAATTTGATGTAAAGAAAGATGAAGTAACCCGTAAAATGGCATATTACAATTCTTTAAAATCATATTTAAAAAACAGCGTAGATTATTCTAAACTTCCGGCACCATCAGTAGCGGGTATTGATGATCCCAATGTCGTAATGAATGTTTCCAAATTGATTTCGCTTTCTACTCAAAGATCTGAAATGGCTTATGCAGTTAAAAGTGATAAGATATTTAAAGATTTTGACAATCAAATGGAGGCTGTCAAAAAGGTGTTATTAGAAAATATATCGACAGCCAAAGCTTCTTTACAAGGCGATTTAGCAGTGGTGAGCAGTAAAATTAATGAAGCGGAAAGCACCATAAAACAACTTCCGGATGATCAGCAGGAATTGATCAAGATTAAAAGAAAATATGATTTAAGTGACAATATTTACAGTACGTTTCTTCAAAAAAGAAGTGAGGCTGATATTGTTAAGGCGGCAAATTTATCGGATATTCATTTTATAGATCCTGCGAAGGATATTGGCGGTGGGCTTATGGGTCCAAAAACATCAGTGAATTATGTATTAGCATTGTTCTTAGGAATTCTTTTTCCTTTACTGTTTGTATTTATAATTTTCTTTATCAATAACTCTATCCAAAATACGGAAGATATTAGTAAACTGACAAAAATTCCTTTGATTGGGGTGATTGGACTGAATAAAGATACTTCCGATCTAGCAGTTTATGACAAACCTAAATCTGCCTTGTCGGAATCTTTCAGGGCTGTTCGTTCTTCACTTCAGTTTTTATATAAGCAACAACACCTAGATGGAGCCAAGACACTGATGATCACATCGTCAGTGAGTGGTGAAGGAAAAACATTTTGTTCTATAAATATCGCAACGGTATTTGCACTTAGCGGAAAAAAAACAGTTGTTATAGGTCTTGATTTAAGAAAACCAAAACTGTTTGCTGAATTTAATTTATCGAATGAAATAGGGGTTGTCAATTATCTAATTAATCAAAAAACGGTTGATGAAATTATAAATCATACGCAAATTCCTTATCTGGATGTGATTCTTTCAGGGCCAGTTCCTCCCAATCCAGCAGAAATGATCATGAATGAAAGAATGAAAGATTTAATGAATGAATTAAAGAAAAAATACGATTATATCATTTTGGATACACCGCCGGTTGGACTGGTATCTGACACATTAGAGTTGGCACAATATTGCGATGTAACCTTATATATTGTAAGGCAGAACTTCACCAAAAAAGAAATGATTACGCTTTTAAATAATAGAGTTAAACGAGGAGAGTTAAATAATACCAGTATTATTTTGAATGGTTTTGAAAACAAAGCTAAATATGGAGCAGGTTATGGATATGGTTATGGCTACGGTTATGGTTATGGAACTTATTCAAATGGATATCATGAAGAAGACAAGCCAAAAAATCTTTATGAAAAAATCATTCAAAAATTACGTAAAAAAGCAACTAAATAAATTGACTGTTTTAAATTGAAAAAAAATGGAAGAATTATCAAAAAGTACCATATTAATTACGGGTGGGGCAGGATTTATAGGCTCAAATCTTTGTGAATATTTTTTATCCAAAGGACACCAAGTGGTTTGTTTTGATAATTTTGCAACGGGATACCGACATAATCTTAAAGATTTTATAAATAATGCTAACTTTCATTTAATTGAAGGAGACATACGTAATGCGACTGATTGTCAAAATGCAGTAAAAGGTGTCGATTATGTTTTACATCAAGCGGCTTTGGGATCTGTTCCCCGCTCTATAAATGATCCGATTACTACTAATGATGTTAATGTCTCTGGTTTTTTAAATATGCTTGTAGCTTCTCGAGATGCTGATGTAAAACGGTTTATATACGCGGCAAGTTCATCTACGTATGGAGATTCGGTGGGATTGCCAAAAGTGGAAGCCGTAATAGGGAATCCGCTTTCTCCTTATGCAATAACAAAATATGTAAACGAGTTGTATGCGGAGATTTTTAGCAAAACGTACGGAATGGAAACAATAGGTTTGCGTTATTTTAATGTTTTTGGACGAAAACAGGACCCTAACGGAGCTTATGCGGCAGTTATTCCTAAATTTGTAATGCAATTAATGCAGTTGGAAAGCCCTCAAATTAATGGCGATGGGAACTTTTCCCGTGATTTTACTTATATTGATAATGTGATTCAGATGAATGAGTTGGCGATGTCGACAAATAATACTGCGGCAGTGAATACTATTTATAATACGGCTTATGGCGATAGAAATACATTAAATGACTTAGTCCGTTATTTGAAGGAATTCTTGGCTAAGTATGACGAGAGAATCGCTAATGTTGAAGTCGTTTATGGACCCAATAGAGTGGGGGATATTCCTCATTCTTTGGCAAGTATTGACAAAGCAAAAGAACTATTGGGATATAATCCAAAATATTCTTTACAGGAAGGCTTAAAAGAAGCGGTTGACTGGTATTGGAATAATTTAAGATAGGCGGTTAGCAGTTAGTAGAAGATATTTCTATGAAATTGCTGGTTTCGGGATATTGGAGACAAAGAAGATAGAATAAAGAAAATTGGTGAAAGAACAGAGAATAAAGAATAGCATCGGTAAAGATCTTACTTCCGCCCTTAAATTGAAAATGTCAAAAAACAACGAAAAAACATAGTAGCAGAGCTCCGCGAGTTGAGCCTGGAAGGCGAACGGCTCGGGGCTCGGAACAGGGTTTTGAGGTAGTTTTTAAGTTTTTAATTTTCAGGCAGTGATTTTTTTGTTACTTTTTTGATCTAGCAAAAAAGTAGAAACATAATTTTAGATTTAATTTGCAATCGATATTGCTTCAATTAAAAATAACATTGGTGCTTTTTTATTTTGCAGAATTTGAAAATACAAAGCATAAAATAGGAGCGACCAGAAAACGTTGAACGAAGTACAAGAAATTAGAACAAGGAAAATAGAATAAAGTACAGAAGAAATGAAAATTACAAAAATATGTTGCATTGGGGCTGGATATGTTGGAGGCCCAACTATGGCAGTTATTGCCCAAAAATGCCCAGAGATACAAGTTACTGTTGTTGATTTAAATGAAGAGCGAATTGCCGCTTGGAATGATGAGAATATAGATAATATTCCTATTTATGAACCAGGTTTAGATAAAATTGTTGCAGAAGCGAGAGGGAGAAACTTGTTCTTTTCTACCAATGTGGAGAAAGCGATTGATGAAGCTCAAATCATTTTTATATCAGTGAATACGCCTACCAAAACCTATGGAAAAGGAAAAGGAATGGCAGCAGATTTGAAATATATTGAATTGTGTGCCAGACAAATTGCCAAAATTGCGAAAGACAACAAAATAGTAGTAGAGAAATCAACGCTGCCAGTGCGAACAGCGGAAGCAATCAAAAGTATTTTGGATAATACAGGAAATGGAGTTCAGTTTCAAATCCTTTCCAATCCAGAATTTTTAGCGGAAGGAACTGCCGTTCAGGATTTATTAAATCCAGACCGAATTTTAATAGGAGGCGACACAACTTTAGAAGGACAAAAAGCGATACAGGCGCTAGTTGAAGTATATTCGAATTGGGTAGCCGAAGATAAAATATTAACCACGAATGTTTGGTCATCTGAATTGTCAAAGTTGACTGCGAATGCTTTTTTAGCGCAACGAATTTCTTCTATTAATGCGATGTCTGAGCTTTGTGAAAAAACTGGAGCCGATGTTAACGAAGTGGCTAAAGCCATTGGAATGGATAGCAGAATAGGTTCAAAATTCTTAAAAGCCTCCGTTGGGTTTGGAGGTTCCTGTTTTCAGAAAGACATCTTGAATTTAGTTTACATAGCAAAATCGTATGGGTTAAACGAAGTGGCTGACTATTGGGAACAAGTGATTATCATGAACGACCATCAAAAAAGACGCTTTTCGAATAATATAGTGCAAACACTTTATAATACTGTTTCCGATAAAAAAATCACTTTTCTTGGATGGGCTTTCAAAAAAGACACTAATGATACTAGGGAATCGGCAGCAATTTATGTAGCGGATGATTTAATAAATGAACATGCAAAAATTGCCGTATATGATCCTAAAGTGTCCAGAAAGAAAGTACTGGCTGATTTAGATTATTTAGAAACAAGAACTGCCGAAAAGAATGCTGATTGTATACTGTCATTTCAAGATCCATATGAAGCTTGTGAAAATGCCCATGCTGTAGCTGTGCTGACGGAGTGGGATGAATTTGCTCAGTACGATTGGCAACGCATTTATGATGCTATGAAAAAGCCAGCATTTGTATTTGATGGAAGAAATATCTTGAATGGTCCAGCTTTGGAAAAAATTGGATTCGTGTATCAGGGAATTGGATCGTAAATTAGTGTAGAGTGATTCTTTTAGTTGGAACTATTAAAAACTAATAAGATGCAAGGGGTTAATTAAAAAAATATTTCAATATAAAACGCAAGATGAACTGGTACGTAGTATATACAAAACCTAAATGGGAGAAAAAAGTAGCGGAACAATTAAATAAAATTGGAATAGAATGCTATTGTCCATTAATTACTCAAGTACGTCAATGGTCGGATAGAAAAAAAAAGGTCGAAGTGCCTTTATTTAATTCGTATGTTTTTGTACAATTAGAAGAGACTGACAGGAATTTAGTTTTTCAATCAGCGGGTGCGGTTCGTTATTTGTTTTGGTTGGGGAAACCTGCTATTGTTAAGAATGAAGAGATTAGCATCATAAAAAGTTGGCTCGAAACACCCGATATTTATGATATGTCGATTGATTCGATAAAAGTGGGAGATAAAATCACTTTGGAATCCGGACCTTTTTCTACTCAGGAAGCAACTGTTCAAGAGATAAATAAAACTCATTATGTTTTAGTTTTGGAATCATTAGGTTGTGTTCTGAAAATGAAAATCAAATAAGCATACTGTCACTCAAGGGACCCACATTATCGTTTAGCTTAAAAGCAATACGTTTATGAACCATACTTTAAGTGGAGTATAAAAGATAAGACTTCAAATAGTTAAAGCCCCAAAGTTTACAAAATTGTATTTGTAGATTTTGGGGCTTTTGTGATATTTTGTGGGAATGGGCGTAGTCTTTATTTATTGAAAAGGGGATTGTACTTTCTTTGGATTGAGTAAGGGAAGGTTTATGTCTTCTGAATCAGAATTATTTTTATAAGAATATTCTTATCACCTAATTAGGTGATTTTTTTTGTGAAGGGAAAAATAATAATTATTGTTAAGTGTTGAAGTACAATACCTTAGTATTTTTTTTGTTTTTTTTTAACTAAGGTTGTAGTAGCTCGTTAAAAAATTATAATGCTATAAACCGGCATATTGTACCTATATTTGCAACCTTAAAAAAAAGATTTGAATCCACTAATGTGGTTTTGAATTGCGTAGCGGTGCCATATAATTAACAATCGCGTCAGATATTAGTTTAAAACAATGAAATCTAATTTAAAAATAGCAGTAATAGGTCTTGGTTACGTGGGTTTGCCATTAGCACGCTTATTTGCCACAAAACATGCTGTTGTAGGATTTGATATAAATGAAACAAGGGTCGCCGAATTGAAATTAGGCTCTGATGCAACACTTGAAATTGATTCGGAGTCATTACAAAAAGTATTACTTGATCAACCAGGAAGTACTGTTGGATTGTATTGTACCACTAATTGGGAGGAAATTGGAGACTGCAATTATTATATTGTGACCGTTCCAACACCTGTCGATAAAAATAATCGTCCAGATTTAACTCCGTTATATAAGTCAAGTGAGACCGTAGGTAAAGTATTAAAAAAAGGAGATATCGTTATTTACGAATCCACTGTATATCCTGGGGTAACCGAGGAGGAATGTGTACCGGTATTAGAAAGAGTTTCCGGATTAAAATTTAATATAGATTTTTTTGCAGGCTATTCGCCAGAGCGAATTAATCCAGGCGATAAAGAACATACCGTAGATAAAATATTAAAAGTCACATCAGGTTCAACTACTGAAATCGGACTGAAAGTAAATGAATTATATCAATCGGTTATTACTGCTGGGACCCATCTAGCTCCTTCGATAAAGGTTGCCGAGGCTGCCAAAGTAATCGAGAATTCACAGCGAGATATCAATATTGCTTTTGTAAATGAACTGGCTAAAATATTCAATTTGATGAATATTGATACCCAGGCTGTATTAGAAGCTGCGGGAACCAAATGGAATTTTTTACCTTTCAAGCCGGGATTAGTTGGTGGTCATTGCATAGGAGTCGATCCTTATTATTTGGCACAACGAGCCCAGGAATTTGGATATCATCCAGAGATTATACTAGCAGGAAGACGCTTGAATGACAGTATGGGGGAATATGTTGCCTCCCAAATTGTCAAATTAATGATTAAGAAAGGAATTTCAGTTAATGGCGCTACTGTTTTAATGCTGGGAATAACTTTTAAAGAAAACTGCCCTGATGTTCGCAATACAAAAATTGTCGATGTCATCGCCGCTTTATCAGATTACGGAATAACAGTTACTATTTATGACCCTTTGGCTGATCCAGTTGCCGTTTATCACGAATATAAATTAGGAACGACTAAAGAGTTGCCCAATCAAAAATTTGATGCCATAGTTTTAGGTGTTGCACATAGCGAGTTTTTTGACCTTGACCTTGCAAAATTGCAAAAGCCGAATGGTCTTTTGTACGATGTTAAAGGCGTTTTGGGAAATCTAGCTGATGGGCGGTTATAAACTTAGCAAAGAATTAAATTACATATCAAAAATGAAAATAGGAATTACTTTCAGTGCCTTCGACTTACTTCATGCCGGGCATGTTAAAATGTTAGAAGAAGCAAAAAGACAATGTGATTATTTAATTGTGGCTTTACAAACTGATCCAACAATTGACCGTCCCGAAAAAAACAGACCTACACAATCAGTTGTGGAGCGCTATATTCAACTAAAAGGGTGCGTACATGTGGATGAAATTGTGCCTTATGCAACAGAACAAGATTTGGAAGATATTTTACGCTCTTTCAAATTAGATGTCCGTATCATCGGAGATGAATACAGAGAAAAAAACTTCACTGGACGCAGCTATTGTGAGGAAAAAGGAATTGAATTGTATTTCAATGTCCGGGATCATCGTTTTTCAAGTAGCAGTTTGCGGAAAGAAGTGGCCGAGAAAGAATTAAGAAAAGTAATTTAGGGTTTTAAACCTTGTATAAATAGAATATGGAAAAGCATTCAATTACACACGTAATACTCACTGGAGGTGTTGGTAGTCGTTTATGGCCATTATCACGCAAAAGCCAACCCAAGCAATATCTTGATATTTTTGATGGTAAGTCTTTATTTGAAATGACTGTAGATCGCAACAGTAGCCTTGCTGATAAAGTAATGGTTGTTGGTAATATTGATAACTGTCATTTGAGTAAAAAAGTATTAGAGAAATCGAATACAAAATATATAGATATAATTGAGTCTACCCCGAGAAATACGGCTGCTGCTATTGCTTTTGCGGCTTTCGCATCTGAACCAGATGACATCTTGGTAGTAACTCCATCGGATCATATTATTGGTGAAATGGAACGCTACGAAGAAGCGATTCAAGAAGCTGTCGAAAAAGCAGCAAACGGTTACATAGTCACCTTTGGTATCGTTCCCACTAAACCGGAGACCGGATACGGCTATATTGAACGTAAAGGAGACAATGTGGTTTCTTTTAGAGAAAAACCAAACCAAGTTTCGGCACGCGATTTTATAGCCAAAGGAAATTTTCTTTGGAACAGCGGTATGTTTTGTTTTAAAGCAGGAGTGCTTTTGGAAGAGCTAAAAATTTATGCTCCGGAGGTATATGAAAAATCAAAATTAGCTTGGGAAAATAACAGCGATGGAAATTTAGATTTAGCGATGTCTATGGATATTCCATCTATTAGCATTGATTATGCCGTCATGGAACGCTCTAAAAAAATTAAAGTAGTATCTTCTCAATTTGACTGGTCGGATTTAGGTTCTTTTGAATCTGTTTATGATTATTTAGTAACTATAGGTCATGTTGTGGATGAAAACGGGAATATGGTGATTGGGACTACTAATTATACGGCTTTTATAGGGGTTAAAGACACTATTTTTGTTTATACGCCTACTGCGAATTTGATTTTGAAGAAAGAATTTTCACAGGATGTCAAAAGTGTTTATAATGAACTGGAAAGAGACAATTCGGATTTATTGAATTAACCTTTTCTGTAGTTTGTTAAATGGACGATAGATTGCATAATTAGCAAGATAATCATAGTACATCTGATTTTTTAAGACAATTTTTTCTTTTGTCTTGATACAAAAGAAACAAAAAATCAAGCCTCAATATTTTTACACCAAAAATCATCGAACGAATTTCCCTGTCGCGACACCAGCCGCTCGTGTTTCACACTCGACTCGGGGGTCACTCCCTACTGCCAGCGCTGAAATTCTTACCGTGATTTTTTTAGGGTAAAAATATAAGGGCGTTGTAGTTTGTCATCTCGACGAAAGGAGAGATCACATAAGTAGGTATATAATTCTAATAGATCGTATTTATTAATTGAGAACAACTTTACTTTTTTCCTTGATGAAAAAAGTAACAAAAAAATCAAGCCTGAAAATAAAAAGCTTAAAAACTACCTCGAAGTTCCGCTCCATGCCCCGAGCCGTTCGTCCTTCGGACTCAACTCGCGGAGCACTGCCACTTCACTTCTTCGTTGTTTTTCGATGCTTTTTATTTAAGGGCGGTTGTAGAAGTAATAACGATGTGTGAAGCTGCTAAGATGAAATTCTTACCGTGATTTTTTTGGTTTAAAAATATAAGGGCGGGTCATTTGGTATGAACAATTAGGTTAAAAATAGAAAAAATGAATAAAGACACTAAAATATATATAGCAGGGCATAACGGGATGGTAGGTAGTGCCATTTGGCGTACGCTGACTGCTAAAGGGTATACTAATTTGATTGGTGCTTCCAGTAAGGAGCTTGATTTGAGAAATCAGCAAGCGGTTGCTGGCTTTTTTACAGCCCAAAAACCAGAAGTAATCATCGATGCTGCTGCAAAAGTAGGAGGGATTTTGGCAAACAATAATTTTCCATACCAATTTCTAATGGAGAACATGCAAATCCAAAATAATCTAATTGATACCGCCTTGCAATCAGGGGTGGAGAAGTTTATTTTTTTAGGGAGTTCTTGCATTTATCCAAAGTTAGCCCCGCAACCTTTGAAAGAAGAGTATTTGCTTACGGATTCATTGGAACCGACTAACGAATGGTACGCTATTGCAAAAATTACTGGGGTTAAAGCCTGTGAAGCCATCAGGAAACAATTTGATAAAGACTATGTAAGCTTAATGCCCACGAATTTATATGGGACCCATGATAATTTCGATTTAACTTCTTCGCATGTTTTGCCGGCGATGATGCGAAAATTTCATGAGGCCAAAGAAAATAATCATTCGCCCGTAACCCTTTGGGGCAGCGGAACACCAATGCGAGAATTTCTTTTTGTAGATGATATGGCAGCTTCTGTTGTATTTGCTTTAGAAAATAAATTACCGGAGTATTTATACAATGTAGGAACAGGAGAGGATTTGACAATTAAACAATTAGCAGAAACCATCCAAAAAATCACGGGACATCAAGGAGAAATTATTTGGGACATCAGTAAACCTGATGGAACACCAAGGAAATTGATGGATATTTCTAAAATGCATGAATTGGGATGGAAACATCAGGTGAATCTTGAAGAAGGAATACAGAAAACGTATGATTGGTTTGTAGACAATATACAAAACGTAAAAAAAATAACACTAATTAACAAATAGTTTCAGATATATACATGCAGCTATTCCCCTCTCCAGAGGGGTTAGGGGTGTGTTTTTCTAGTGGAAATTAAGACAAAAATTATGGACAGCACTACACAAAAAATAGCATTAGTAACTGGAATCACGGGTCAAGATGGATCTTATTTAGCAGAATTATTATTAGAAAAAGGATATGTCGTTCATGGTGTGAAACGCCGTGCTTCTTCTTTTAATACACAGCGTATCGACCATATCTATCAAGACCAACATGAAGCCCATGTGAACTTTAAATTGCATTATGGTGATTTGACCGATTCGACTAATATAATCCGAATCATTCAGGAAGTACAACCGGATGAAATTTATAATTTGGGTGCGATGTCTCATGTGAAGGTATCATTTGATTCTCCAGAATATGTGGCGAATGTTGATGGTATTGGGACTTTAAGAATACTGGAGGCGGTACGAATCTTGGGTTTAGGAAAAAAAACTAGAATATATCAAGCGTCCACTTCTGAATTGTATGGAGGTTTCGCTGAAAATAAAAATGAAAAAGGGTTTTATGATGAAAACTCTCCATTTTATCCACGTTCGCCGTATGGTGTGGCTAAAATTTATGGTTTTTGGATTACTAAAAACTACCGTGAGGCTTATGATATGTATGCGTGTAACGGAATCCTTTTTAATCATGAGTCTCCTAGACGTGGTGAAACCTTTGTTACCCGTAAAATTACAATGGCCACTGCTGCTATTGCGAAAGGAAAGCAAGAATGCCTTTACCTGGGAAATCTAAATTCACAAAGAGACTGGGGCCATGCGAAAGATTATGTTGAAGCGATGTGGCGAATTTTACAACAAGATGTAGCAGAAGACTATGTGATCGCAACTGGTGTGACTACTTATATTAGAGATTTCGTTATCATGGCTTTTGCTGAGGTGGGTGTTACGCTGACTTTTGATGGAGAACAAGAAAATGAAACGGCTACAGTAGCGGCATGTTCAAATCCTTTATACCAGCTAGAAATAGGTAAAGTGGTGCTTCGTGTGGATCCTGAATATTACCGTCCTACCGAAGTAGATTTATTGATTGGTGACCCAACCAAGTCTAAAACGCAATTGGGATGGGAGCCTCAGTATGATTTAGCGGCAATGGTGAAGGAGATGGTAGCCAGTGATTTGCAATTGTATTAGAGAGAGAATAATACTTGAAAGAGGGTGGTTATACTAATGTAAATTATTTTCAATAGAAGTGCATGAAAAAATAATCACCCGCTTTTGTGATTATTTAAATTTGAACCTACGTAAAATGGGTAGTGCAGTTATTTTGGATGATGCTTATTTTAATGAAAAAGTAAAATATTAGCTCATAGTAAGCCAATATTTTAGAACCAAACAATACATGATAGAAAACTACCTTAAAAGAATTTTTATAATTGCTGTTTTAATTTCTTCTTCTTGTTCTAAAGATGTAACTGATAAAAAAGAAGTAAATACAACTTCAAACACAACTGACATTGATTTAAATCAAATAGATGCTATGAAATTGGGAGTCAAAGTTAGTGCTCCCACTCCTCAACCAGAGAAGTATTTTGACGATTTAATACATCCCTGTGTGCGATTTATCCCTAAAGGCTTCGCTGGACATAAATGGTGGATGATTGCTTCTCCATATAGAGGATATGATTCATCGATTGAAAACCCTATTTTATATTATGGAGATTCAACAGACGAGAGTGTGGTACCTACAAATTGGATTGCAAGTGGAGTAATGGAAGAAACACCAAAAAAAGGTTATAATTCAGATCCAAGTCTTTATTATGACGGAAAAGGTTTGTGGGTGTTTTGGAGAGAAAATTACACTCCATCTTGTTCTGCTAATAAAATGGCTCGTGGTACTTTTGGGAAATATTCTATTGATGGTACAACATTTACAGAGAAAAAGTTTTTTGCCGGAGAGAAATCCAATACTGAAGATAGTGAAATGTGTCCAATTATTGCTTCTGTCAATGGGCAAGTTAAATTATATGGAGATCATCATCTGTTTACTCCTAATAGAATCCCTCTAGGCTTATCTATTTGGGATTTGCCAGATAATGATTTATTCAAAAATAAATTTGTTAAAACATTAGATGTATTGCCTAAATATAAGTCAGGATTTGATTTTTGGCATTTTGATTTTTTTGAATATAATAATAAATATTATTGTGTGGTATCTCCTGAATCTGCAAATGAAATATTATTAGGTAGAAGTGATGACGGTATCAATTATGTTTTTTGGGATACCCCTTTATTATCAAATACTGGGACGGGGCGAACGTATTTTTATAAACCAACAGCTTTAGTTTATCAAGGGATTTTTTATTTGTGGAATCCTGTAGCTGAAATCGGTGCCACTCCTGCAACCAGTAGAATCTGGATCTCACAAGTTAATTTTGCTGCTTTAATTCGTTTTTTGGATAAAAAGCAAATAAAAATTTGAATCAAGAGTAGATAAGAAGTTTATAAAGGAGGAAGCTATATTTTTAATTATATAAACCAATAATAATTTTATTAATCTTGCCGACATACTATTTGAATACTAGCTATGTAAAGTTTTTAACTTTTAGGTAGTTTCATTCAGTCTGCGCATGAAATAAAAAAATAAGTTCTGGTGATCGCACTTTCTTTCTCAAAGGTGGAAATTTGTGAGGTAATAGTGGAATTAGCATAATAGCGATTTATAATAAAGCCTATAATGAAAAATAAGTTATACAAAATATACGATAAAGTTGGTATTAAAAGTGATCGTACCAAAAATATCAGCAAACATGTCCTATTGTCGTTTATCTACAAAGGAGGAAGCATGTTGGCTAGTTTTCTCCTGGTACCACTTACAATATCTTTTCTCAATATGGAGAATTACGGAATCTGGTTGACTATAAGTTCATTTATAGGGTGGTTTGCTTTTTTTGATATTGGATTAGGTAATGGTTTACGCAATAAATTTGCAGAAGCAAAAGCAAATGGTGATATGACATTAGCCCGAGGTTATGTAAGTGTGGCCTATTTTACAATTGGAGCAGTCTGCGTTGGTTTGATTTTGTTTTTTTTTGTTTTGAACATATTTATTGACTGGACAAAAGTATTCAATACATCCGCGAGTTTGCAAAAGGATCTGAGGATTTTAATGCCCATAGTTTTTGGTTTTTTCTGTTTGCAGTTAGTGGTAAAGTTGATAACTACTATCTATACAGCGGATCAGCATCATTCTATGCAAGGGAAGATTAATTTTTTCATACAAGCGGGATCTTTGTTGTTGATTTGGATTATGACCAAAACATCTGAAAGTTCACTGTTGATTTTCGGAACTATTTTTTCTGTCTTTCCTGTGCTTATTCTTGTTTGGTTCAATTTATTTGCATTTAATACTCGTTACAAAGCCTTTAAGCCAACAGTTAGCTTATGGAAAAAGGAATATTTAAAAGATATTTTTGGTTTGGGTTTCAATTTTTTTATTCTTCAAATCGGTGCTATGATTCTTTTTTCAACCGATAATTTTATTATAATTCAATTATTTGGACCAGCCGCAGTAGTGCCCTATAATATAGCCTTCAAATATTTCTCAATAATAATTATGATTTACTCAATTGTCATTACTCCATATTGGTCTTCTTTTACTGACGCATATAACAGAAATGATTTTAATTGGATAAAAAAATCAGTACAAAATATTCAAAAATTATGGCTTTTAATTCCAATTACTTTAATTATTATGCTTTTAATGGCTAATTGGTTTTACAATTTTTGGTTAGGAACCAAAGTAAAAGTACCCATAAGTTTGTCTATTTCGATGGCTGTTTATGTGTTGGTATTTTCGTATAATATGATTTATGTAAACTTTATTAATGGAGTAGGTAAATTAAAAGCACAATTATGGCTGAGTTTTCTGGTAATCATACTTAATATTCCCTTAAGCATAATTCTTGCAACTTATTTTCAACTAGGTGTGCCTGGAATAATATATGGAAATAGCTTCCTTTTTTTAATATCAAATCTAGTTTTACCTTTACAATACAAAAAAATAATTAATGGAACAGCCAGAGGAATTTGGGACAAATAAAAAATATAATATTGTAATTTTAACGGCATCCCATCCATACAAAGTGTCTGGAATAGTTGCATTTGATTTGATGCAATGTTTAAATCAAAGCGGGTGTAATGTGAAGATAGTCACAAGTTCAAGACTTGAAAAGAAATATGAAAACACAATAACAATCACAGGTACTCTTTTAGGCATTTATCAAAGGTTGAAAAATAGGTTAAAACCTAAAGTTCAAAACGAACATTTATTTGATTCAAATTATTACATGGATGGTATAGATGAAAAAAAATCGACATTTAAAGCAAAAAAAATACTTAAAAAAATTAGTTTTAAACCAGATGCATTTATTTATCTTTTTCCTCAATTTTTTCTGAGTACAAGTGATTTGCATTATTTAAATAAAAAAACCAATGCCCCAATATTGTGGTACATGATGGATATGGCACCAATCACGGGGGGCTGTCATTATGCATGGGATTGTTTGGGTTACACCAAAGAATGTGGACATTGTCCAGGAATATATTCTAACAATAGTAAAGATAAAACAAATCTTAATTGGTTAAATAAATTTGATTTCATTGAAAAATCAAATATTATTCCAATTGCGGCTTCTCAATGGCAATTTGATCAATTAAAGAGAAGTAGTTTATTCATAAATAAACCGCATTATAAAATTCATTTGCCAATAAATAATGACTTATTTAAACCGGGGAATAAATCAGAAGCAAGAAATCAACTGGGTTTACCGCAAGACAAGCAATTGATTTTTTTTGGAGCAGTTAGTGTTAAGGAAATTAGAAAGGGATATAAAGAATTAATAGAGTCATTAATAATATTAAAGAATCAAATTTCAGAGGAACAAATAAAAGACATACACTTAATTATAGCTGGTAGAAATAACGAGAAGATGATTAAAGATTTGCCTTTTAGCCATACCTTTTTAGGGTTTCTTAATTATTCTAATTTAGCTTTGGCATTTCAAGCAGCAAATGTATTTGTTTGCCCGTCGATTGAAGATTCCGGTCCTATGATGATTAATCAATCTATTATGTGTGGAACTCCAGTAGCGTCATTTGAAATGGGAGTTGCGATAGATTTAGTCCATAATGGAGTTACAGGACATAGGGCTAAATTAAGAGATTGCAATGACTTAGCATCAGGTTTAAAAAATATTCTTGAAATGAAAACGGCAGAAAAGGAAAGAATGAGTTTGAACTGTATTGAGTTAAGTCAAAAAATACTTCAACCGAATATAATAGCCGAAAAATTTAGAGAAATTTTATCCAAAAACACGTACTAAAGTTTATGATAATAGAAAAATTAAATTGGGATACCGAGTTTTTTGGAATAAAAGTGGGTCGTATAATCCTTGCTGAAACTGATAACTTTGATCCGGTTTCTTTTGAACAACAAGTAAAAGAAGATGAATTTGAATTAGTTTATATTATAAGTCTTAAGAAAATACTTAATATAGAAAATAAAGAACAGTTGAAACTTAATTTAATGGATGTGCAGATTACTATGTCCAAAAAATTTAATCCTAATGAATATTCAAATATACCTTATGAATTTCGAACTGAATTATCTGAAACTGAATTACAAGAATGTTATCGTATAGCAGAACAAACTGCCACTGTTTCAAGATTTTATAAAGAACCGTTGATTGGACCAGAAAAAACGAAAGAGCTTTATAGAAAATGGATAGACAATGCTCTTGATCAATCTTTTTCAGATGGCTTATTTGTAGAACGGACCAAAAACACTATAGTCGGGGTTCATATTATAAAAACAAACAATACTAATAAGTTAGGGTTGTTTACATTAACAGGAGTTGACGAAAATATTAAACGAATGGGATTGGGAAGTAAATTATGGAATCAATCATTTGGTTATTGGTCAAATACATGTGAATTGGAGTGTATTAACAGTCCTTTCTCACTTCAAAACATGGAATCGTTTAATTTTCATTTAAAAATGGGATTTAATAAACTCGAAGAAATAAAATATATTTACCACTATAGTAATAAATTATGATACCATTTAACAAGCCTTACTTAACAGGTAAGGAAATGCATTACATCTATCAGGCCGTATATTCTGGTAAAATTTCCGGTAATGGAATGTTTACTAAAAAATGTCAGAGTTATTTTGAAAATCGATACGGATTTAAAAAAGTACTTTTAACTACTTCATGTACGGATGCGTTAGAGATGTGTGCGATACTTGCTAATATTGAGCCAGGAGATGAAGTCATTGTGCCTTCTTACACTTTTGTTTCAACAGCATTAGCATTTGTGAGACAAGGGGCAAAAATAATTTTCGCCGATAGCAGAACTGATCATCCGGGAATTGATGAAGATAAACTTGAAGCCTTAATTACATCTAAAACAAAAGTAATTGTACCAGTACATTATGCTGGTGTTGCTTGTGATATGGATAAAATAATGGAGGTGGCAAATAAATACAATTTAACTGTCATAGAAGATGCAGCTCAGGCAGTTGAGTCCTTTTACAAAGGACGTGCTCTGGGAAGTATTGGTCATATGGCTGCTTTCTCTTTTCATGAAACAAAGAATATTAATTCCGGTGAAGGTGGACTGATTGCAATAAATGATGATCGTTTTATAAACCGTTCTGAAATAATTTGGGAAAAAGGGACCAATAGATCCGAGTTTTTTAGAGGTGAAGTTGACAAATATGGCTGGGTAGATACTGGCTCTTCTTTTCTTCCCTCAGAAATAATCTCAGCTTATTTATGGGCACAATTGGAAAATCTTGAAGATATTCAAAATAAGAGAGTCGAAATTTGGGAATATTATTATAATGGTTTAAAAGATTGGGCGAAAAAGCATCAAGTTGAAATGCCATTTATTCCAGAATATGCCACTAACAATGGACACATGTTTTATCTTGTATGTAAAACTGGAGAACAACGTAATTTGCTAATTAGTCATTTAAAGGAAAATAATATTTTGGCAGTTTTTCATTATTTAAGTTTACACAAATCTAGTTTTCATAAAAGCAATAGCATTAATCAAATTTCTGAATTGCCTAACTCAGATGAGTTCACGGAAAGGTTGGTTAGATTGCCTTTGTTTTATGAACTAACAATAGATCAATTAGATTATATTATTGAAACCATATTGAAAGTTCAATTTGATTAGAATGAATTCAAAAGAGGGGTATTAATCAATATTTTAGATTGTGGAAAAAAAAAGTTAAAACAACAAATGATACATAATCAGAATAAAAACATTAGAAGCTTTATCACTACTGTCTGTAAAATGATTAAAGACTCATAATATGCAAAAAATAATTGTTTACTTATATAAAAATTTTATAGACCTATTGCATTCTGGGTGTAATCCATTAATTGTATTTGCTCGTTTCATTTGGATTAAACTTTTCTATGGTAAAAAAATGTTGCTACATCAAAAAGTTACAATAAAAGGATTAAAGAACATTGAATCAAATGGGTTGCTCAGGATTGGTACTTCATTTGTTGGATTTGTTCATAAAAATGACTGAACTTACTTGAATATTGCAGGGAAGTTAGTTATTAAAGGAAATTACTCTGTGGGTCGAGGGTGTAGATTTGATATTGGAAAAATGCAACGGTAACAATTGGATCTGGAGGTTATATAAATTGTTTCACAAATCTAATTATTATGCATAACCTAACGATAGGTGATAATTGTACAATATCCTGGGACTGTCAATTTCTAGATGAAGATTTTCATGAAATATGTTATCAAGGAAAAAAGCAACAACAAAATAACTCAATTAGTATTGTAAACAATGTTTGGATTGGTTGTGGAGTTAAAATATACAAAGGTGCAGTTATACCAAGTGGTAGAGTCATTGCATCTAATTCAATAGTGAAAGGTATTTTTACTTCAAAGAATACATTAATTGGAGGTAATCCAGCTAAAGTAGTGAAGGAAGATATTTCGTGGAAACATTAGAAAGATAATTATTATTTTTAAGATGTTCTTAAACCTAGGAGAAGCTCCTCGCAAAATTTTAAATTTATTTTTAGCTTAAAATATAATTCATGAAACTCAACATAAATAAACAAAAAAGAATTGTCTATGTTTTAGTGTTTTTATTGATTGCCTTTTCAACTATTCCAATATTTAGAAATAAATTTATGGAGACAATTTGTTTGGCAATTAGTCTCTTTTTTTTTGGATCATTGTATAAATATAAAGATGTTCTATTTCTAATTAGTTTTCTGTTAATTCTTGAAGTCTATCATTTCCTTAATTTTACACCCAATTACGATTTATCAGTTGTTAGAGTTATAGTATCATCATTTATAATTGGCTTCGGATTTTCAGTTGGCTGCAAGTCGTCTCTTTTAATTACTTATATAAAAATCATCCATTTTTTATCAATTATAAGTTTAATAATCTTCGGTATTTTATTAATTTCTGAATCAGCAATTAAAATAATTGAATCATTTTTTGATCCTATTTTTAGAGTTGAAAACGAGCAATATGGCAATTTGTCATCTCAAGTAAATCCCATATTTTATAATTTTGATTATAATTTTTATTTGATTCGCAATAATGGACCTTTCTGGGAACCAACAATATTTGCAAGCCTACTTATCCTTTCAATTATTTTTAATTTAATTCTATTTAAAAAAATAATTAACAAATATTCAATTGTTAGTTTTATTACACTGATAACCACATTTTCCTCAACGGGATACGTTTCATTTGCAGTTTTAGTTTTAGGTTTAATATTACTTTCAAATAAAATTATTTTAATAAAGAAAATGTTGTTGATGACAGTATTATTAACGGGTTCTTTTATACTGTTTAATAATACAACTTTTTTAAAAGATAAGATCTTTGAAGAATTTATTAACAGGGAAGATGCTATTCAGGATAAAGGGGGAGATTCTCGAATTGCAAGTACGATACTGGACTGGAGAGAGGTTACTGAACAACCAGAGTACTTTCTTTTTGGTAAAGGAAGCGACAAAAGGGTAAGGATTGGGATTAATGATAAAAATGTATTAAGAAATAATGGGTTAACTGCTTTATTGGTTCAAAGAGGTATACTATTTACTGTTTTTTATTTATACGGAATTTATAATTACTTTTATTTTTTATGTTACCAATATGAGAAAAATAAGAAAATGGCAATTGCATTTTTCATATCGATTTTAGTATTATCTACAAGTGAGATATTGTTTGATTTAGTGTTTTTTCACATGTTGGCAATACTCGGATTTATTTTAAAATATGATTTGATTAAAAAAGTCTCAAATAAAAAAATATGCCTAAAATATCAATAATTACCTGTACCTGGAATAGTGAAAAATACTTGGAAGAATGTCTTTTGTCAATTAAAAACCAAACATTTAAAGACTATGAAATAATAATAGTTGATGGTGGTTCGGTTGACCAAACATTAGATATAATTAAAAAATATAATATTGAAAAAGTTTTCACAAATATTAGAGGAGGCGTAAGTAAAGCTATGAATTTTGGAATTAGTCATGCTTCGGGAGATATAATTGCGATATTGCACTCTGATGATTATTATTATTCAAATAACTCTTTAGATTTGGTTGCGTCTTGTTTCGTTAACACTAATTGTGAATGGCTTTATGGCAGTTTAGTACGAAAAAAAAGAAATGGGGAATTCATATTTCAAAAAAATCTACCTTATTCAAAAGAATTTTTATCCTATACATTTAATATTCCACATCCCACAGTTTTTGTAAAAAAAGCTATCTATGAAAAAATAGGATATTTTGATGAAAAATATAAGTATGCTATGGATTATGATTTAATTTTAAGAATAGCTAAAAAATATACGCCATTTCAAATCAATGAAAATATTACTGTCTTTAGAGAACATAATGATAGTTTGTCAACTTCCAACTGGTCTAAAGCACAAATCGAGTCTTTATTGATTCAACAAAAACATGCTGAAAATTGGTCAATTAAAGCAAAAGGCCTTTTTCGTTTTTTGAAAACTAGATTAGCTCGCATGAAAAATAAATTGAAATGATTTCCATTCTTATTTGTACCTATAAAAGACCAATACTATTGCAAAAATGTATTGAATCTGTTATCAACCAAATCGCCAAAATCGAATATGAAATAATTGTTGTTGATAATGATAAGGCTCAATCGGCAAAGGAAGTTGCCGACCGTTTTATTACTCATGTTCAGTATTTTTCTCAACCTGTAAAGGGATTGTCTAATGCACGAAACATGTCTGTTTCTAAGGCTAATGGTGAGTTTATTCTATTCATTGATGATGATGAATATGCAGAAGAGAATTGGTTGTCCAAAATAATAGACTGTCAACAGAAATATAATGCGGATGTTGTTCTTGGCAAAGTAATTTATGAAATACCAAAAGATTTTCCATCATATATCCGAAAAAGCTCATATTTTATTAGAGATACTATTACAACAGGACAATTAGCTACAATTAACCAAGGATATTCTGGTAATACATTAGTTAGAAAAAAACTATTTAAATTAAGGACACCTCCATTCCAAACTCATTTCAATCACACTGGGGGTGAAGATTCTGATTTTTTTAATTTTTTAATTCAACAAAGTGCAAAAATAGTTTTTTGTGATGAAGCAATTATTTATGAAATACAAGATGAAAAAAGATTGGAAATAAGTTGGTTTTTAAATAGAGGATATCTTGGGGGGTATAATTACACTCAATTTTTATTTAAAAACAATTCGTTTTTAATTGCCTTTTTTGTAATAATTAAAAGTTTTTTCGGCGGAATTGTGATTTCTCTTTCTCTATTATTGCTTGCTTTGATAACTCCAAATAAATATTTTATAAAATTCATCTCAAAATTCGGAAATCAACTTGGTAAGTTGGGATATATATTTAAATTAAAATTAAAAAATTACTAGTCAGTTTTTTAGATGTTTTAATTAATAAAAATCTGGTAATTGAGCATTTCGAATTAAATTTAACTCATAATAAAAAATTGGAATCAATCTTAGCTCCCATAGTTCTCTTTACTTACAAACGCCTCGAGACTTTAAAACAAACGGTAGAAGTATTACAAAACAATTATCTCGCTGCAGCATCTGATTTATATGTTTTTTCGGACGCAGCAAAAAGTAAACTAGATATAGAGGCAGTTGATGCCGTAAGGGAATATATTGGTTCAATAAAAGGGTTTAAAACAGTGACAATTTATGAATCTAAATTGAACAAGGGCTTAGCGCAATCAATTATTGAAGGAGTCAATGAAATAATAAAAGAGCATGAAAAGGTTATTGTGTTAGAAGACGATTTAGTCAGCAGTCCCAATTTTTTAAATTATATGAATGAAGCATTAAATTTTTATCGAAACAAAAGTAAAGTGTTCTCAATAACGGGATTTAGTGTTCCAATAAACAATGGACAATCAGAGGCAGATGTTTATTTTGCTTTGCGCTCCTCCAGTTGGGGTTGGGCAACATGGAAAGACCGATGGTCTAGTATTGATTGGGATGTTAAAGATTATTCAGAATTTAAAAAAGATAGTAATTCACGCCGCAATTTTAATAAAATGGGTTCTGATATGTCTGACATGTTAGATCGTCAAATGCAAGGAAGAATTAGTTCATGGGCAATCCGCTGGTGTTACCATCAATTTAAAAACGATTTGTTTTCGGTACATCCTTTTGTATCGAAAATAGATAATATCGGTTTTAATTCTCCTGATGCCAGTAATACAAAAGAAAAGTTCAGCAGGTACCAAACTACATTAGATAAAGGAGAAAAAATAACATTTCAGTTTTCAAAAGAGATTCATTTGGAACCCAAAATTATTAGTCAATTCATAAAACCATTTTCTATATTTAACAGAATAAAATATAAGATTATTAATTTAGTATTCAAACATTGAAAATTCTCCTCATTCATACCCATTATCAATTGCAGGGCGGTGAAGATGCCGTAGTGGAGCAGGAACTGGAATTTTTAAAACAGCATCATGATGTTGAAATTTTGCGTTTTCAAAATTTGTCTATTTGGAAAGGGGCCTTGCAATTCCTAGTCTCTATTTGGAATATTGGAGCTGCCAAAAAAGTAAAGAGTAAAATACGTGAATTTCAGCCTGATGTAGTACATGTACACAACTGGCATTTTGCGATGGGACCGCTTGTATTTCGTGTTATTAATCGCTTGGGTATTCCATTAGTTCATACCGTACATAATTATCGTCTGTTGTGTCCTTCGGCAATTCTTTTAAATGAAGGAAAATTATTCACAAAAAGTTTAAAGGACCCATTTCCTTGGAGTGCGGTGCGTAATAAGGTGTATCGTTCCTCAGCAGTTCAAACTTTTTGGCTCGCTTTTGTCGTCTGGTTTCACAAAAAAATAGGAACTTGGCAAAAGATTGATGGCTATGTTTGTTTAACTCCTTTTGCGGTTGGTCTTTTTCAACAATCGACTTTCGGTGTTTCAAAAGAACAGTTTACAGTCAAACCTAACTTCACTAATGTTGTTGAAATTAGTGATCCCATTAAAAGGGAAGAACATTTTCTATTCATAGGCCGTTTGTCAGAGGAAAAAGGAATTCAAGTCTTGATAAATGCATTTAAGGAATTGCCTTTTTTATTGCGAATTGCAGGAGATGGACCGCTGAAAGAACAAGTGTTAAATGCCGTAAAACAATCGCCTAATATTAGTTATTTGGGAAATATAAACAACGACGAAGTGACAGAAGAATTACGAAAAACACAGGCATTGATTTTCCCGTCAGTTTGTTTTGAAACTTTTGGGTTAGTTAATATTGAAGCTTTTGCCACTCATACTCCAGTTTTGGCGTCTAATATTGGAGCTCCTCAATCTTTGATTAAAGATGGGTATAATGGTTTTTTATTTGAACCTGGAGATGTTGCAAATTTAAAAAAAGTAGTTGCTAAATTTGATGCTCTTTCCATAATCGAGAAAGAACAGATGGGCACAAATGCTTTTGAAAGTTATCAATCGAAGTATTCTCCTGCATCACAACACCGCTATTTTGATTCTGTTTATAGTAAAGCGTTGAAAAAGTAAAAACACATTAATTTAGCAATCCTCCTTTGTGAGTATACATCAATCATTTGTGTCAAAAAATTAATAATGAATAATTCAATATCCTCGATTCCCTTCGGCGACTATTCCATTTACAACGGCAATCTCAGGGACTTGTCTTTAGTAGATAAAACTTTGATTAATACCATCAATCAATATTCTTATTGTATTGGGGAGACGGATGCCGCATTTAAAAATGCTTTACAGGGATCAGATATTTTACTACCGGATGGAATGGCTATCGTGGCAGCAGTTGGATTATTAGAGGGTAAAAAAATAAGAAAAATTGCTGGTGCTGATTTTCATCAGTTTCTTTTAGAGGATTTAAACCAAAAAGGAGGAACTTGCTTTTATTTAGGTTCTTCCCAAGACACTTTACAAAAAATTACAGCACGTCTTGCCATAGAGTTTCCGCATGTAAAAGTTCAATCTTTTTCCCCAGCATACACTGCCGAGTTTTCTACTCTTGAAAATACACAAATGGTCGCTGCGGTCAATTCCTTTCAACCCGATGTTTTGTTTATAGGAATGACCGCTCCAAAACAGGAAAAATGGGCTTTTGCTCATAAAGAACAGCTGGATGCCACAATTATTTGTTCCATTGGAGCTGTTTTTGATTTTTATGCAGGAACGATCGTTCGGCCAAATGCTTTTTGGATCAAATTACGTTTAGAATGGTTCATTCGTTTACTCAAAGAACCCAAACGAATGTGGAAGCGCTATTTGTATTATGGACCTGTTTTCATAAAATTAATTTTGAAAGAAAAATTAAAACGCATTTTTAAGAGTAAGTATTAGATTTGCCCATACTATGAAACTGAAATTTAAAAATAAACGTAATTATTAAAAAGCGAAACTAGTAATACATTATTATTCTTTTATATGTCAATACTACAAAATCTATCTACTCATCGACTTTCACGTTATTTTAAACTATGCTTCCTTATCTGGGACATTGTTTTGCTAAATGGGGCAATACTACTTTCTTTTCTGTTACGATATGATAGTCTGGCTAGACTGGATTTGAAAGAAGTCCGAACTATTACGTTATTATCGAATTTATTTTGGATCATTATTTTGCTTTATAAAGATGATTACAGGATCATTAGGGTGGAACGGATAGAAACGATACTACTGCGAATGGTTAAACATTTAACGATTCATATTGCACTAATAGCAGTATTTGTGACGGTGTTGAAATTTCATGACATTTCGCGTTTGCGTTTAGTTTATTTCTATTTACTCTTTTTTATCTTGCTTTGTATTTCCCGATTGCTTTTTATGAAGCTTTTAAAGTATGTTCGTTATAAGGGATACAATTTTAAAAGTGTTGTGATCATTGGAGCCAATGATGCAGGGGTAAATATACATCGGATTCTGTCCAAAGATCTTACGTATGGGTACAGAATCATGGGTTTTTTTGATGACGCAGTGGATCCTTTTTACTTAATTCCCAAGCCATTGCTTGGAGGGGTTGATGATGTCGAGGATTTTATTATTGCGAATAAAGTCGATGAAATGTATATTGCCTTGCATATTGATCATATTAAAAGAATTAAACAATTAACGGCGCTTTGTGAACGTCATATGATTCGAATTAAATTCATTCCTGACTTCCAGCAATATACCAGATCCCGTAAAGTTGAAATTACTTTTTACGAGAATACACCGGTATTGATGTTGCGTAAAGAGCCTTTAGAAGGGACCATTAATTTGTTGTTAAAGAAAACATTTGATCTTATTTTTTCTTTTTTGGTGATTGTGTTGATTTTCCCGTTGTTATTTCCGATTCTGGCTGTTCTTATAAAACTAGACTCTCCCGGCCCTGTTTTTTTTAAGCAGCATCGTTCCGGAAGAGAAAATGAAACCTTTTTTTGTTTAAAATTTAGAACCATGAAGGTCAATAAATTTTCCGATAAAATTCAAGCAACAAAAAACGACAAACGGGTTACTAAGATAGGGGCTTTTATGCGCAAAACAAATTTGGATGAATTGCCGCAATTTTTGAATGTTTTATGGGGTACTATGTCAGTCGTAGGGCCACGCCCCCATATGTTAAAACATACAGAACAATATTCGGAATTGATCAATAACTATCTGGTGCGTCACTATGCGAAACCCGGAATCACCGGTTGGGCACAAGTAAATGGTTTACGTGGAGAAACTAAAAAATTGATTGAAATGAAAGATCGGGTGGATCATGATATCTGGTATATAGAAAACTGGAGTCTTTTGTTAGACCTTAAAATTATTTATCTTACCGTTTTTAATGTGTTTAAAGGGGAGGAGAAGGCTTATTAGTGATCAGTGTTCAGGGGTCAGTGTTCAGTGATCAGTGTTCAGTGTTCACTGTTCAGTTTTTAGTGATCAGTGGTCAGTGTTCAGTTCGCTTTGGGCGGAACTCGTCCCTCGAAATGACAAACGGCAGCGCGTTTCTCTTTGTTCGATTATGAAATTTGGAACTGTGTTATTTACATCGAACTGTAAATTATATAAAACTTAGGTTACTGATGTTTTTTTTTATTAGTCTTGATGAAATTTTTAATACCTATATTTGCAACTTTTAAAAATTAAAACCGCATGAAATATTTTCCTATACTACGTAAAACAATTCCGTTTTTTTTGATCCTGTTCCTTTTTTCTTGTGCCTCGAGAAAAGATGTGGTTTACTACCAAAATATTGATAGTCTACCCACTCAAAAAACAAATAGTTTTGAAATAAAAATTCAACCGGATGACTTATTATCTATTATCGTATCGGCTGAGGATCCTGAGATTGCAGCCCCATTTAATTTGAAATCAGTAAGCTTGCAAAGTGCTAAAAGTTTAGATGTGGTTAATGGGCAAACCACCATGCAACTTTATTTAGTGGACTCTAACGGGAATATTGACTTTCCGGTTTTAGGAAAATTGAAAGTGAGTGGCTTAACCCGAACAGAGGTACTAACTATGTTTCATGATAAAATAGCTACTTACATAAAAAATCCAATTATTAACATGCGGATTGCTAATTTTAAAGTTTCTATACAAGGAGAGGTGACACTGCCTGGTACTTATAATGTTGCTTCTGAAAGAATTACGCTGATTGAAGCTTTGACATTGGCAAAGGATTTAACCATTTATGGCAAAAGGGACAATATATTAATCATCAGAGAAATAGACGGTGTGAAATCATTTAACAGAGTGGATATTACCAAAGCGGATTTTATTAATTCCCCTTTTTATTATTTGGCACAAAACGATGTGGTTTATGTGGAACCTAATAAAAATAAAGTGAATGGAGCGGCTATTGGCCCCAATACTGGAGTAATTATTTCTATTTCTTCGCTATTGATTACACTAATTACCTTGATTATCACGACTACAAAATAAAATTTTAGAATGGAAAATAATAATTTTGACGACGATTTAGAAAATGATTTTGATTTAAAAGCATTTTTTGACAAGTATTTAATACACTGGAAATGGTTTGCCTTAGGCGTTAGTGTTTGCTTATTGTTGGCTTTTTTATATTTAAGATATACCATTCCACAATATAGGGCTTCAACAACGATTTTGGTGAAAGATGAGAAGAAAGGCGGTATGCTTTCGGAACTATCTGCTTTTGCTGATATGGGATTAGGCGGAGGCATGAAGAATAATGTGGACAATGAAATTGAAATTTTAAAATCAAGAACGTTAGTAGAAAGTACCGTAAAAAAGTTGAACCTTACTATTGCCATAATTGCCGAAGGTAAATTTGTTGATAGAGATATTTACAAGGAAGCTCCAATAGAGGTGATCTTAGTCAATCCTGAGAATCAATTTTATCAAAATAAAATGGATTTGACGTACTCTGAGTTAAGCCCGAATACGTTTGAATTAAAAAATAAATTGATAAATGATAAGTCAAAAATAACCTTAAATAGTAATAATAAATTCCATTATGGTCAATTAATTGCTACGCAATACGGGCAAATGATTATTAATAAAGCTAAAAGAACTAGTACTGTTCCGGATGACAATAATAGAGAGGTTAATATAGTAATAAGTCCATTGGAAGACGTGGCTAATAGTTTTAGAGGAAGAGTAACAGTCACTCCTATAAGTAAAACAAGCAGTGTAGTGGAGATTTCCATAATGGATCCTACGATAATCAAAGCAGAGGATTTCTTAGATAATCTGATTGAAATTTATAATGATGATGCTGCCGCAGATAAAAATTTTGTATCTGAGAACACTTCTAAATTTATTAACGACAGATTAGCCATTATAACGCAAGAATTAGATGGGGTTGAAAAAAGTGTAGAGAGTTTTAAAACATCCAATAAAGTAACTGATATTGAATCAGAAGCTAAACTTTATGTGGAGGGATCCAATGAATATGATAAAAAAGGTGTAGAAACTGACATTCAATTGAATGTAGTATCTTCTATGTTGAATTTCATGAAGAAAAGTACTAAATCTGATTTGTTGCCTACTAATATTATCTCAGGTCAGGGAGATGCCAGTAATTTAATTAATTCCTATAATGAATTGGTGCTGGATCGTAATAGGATTTTGAAATCTGCTACTCCAGAAAATCCTTCGGTCATAAGAATGGATCAGCAAATTGCCTCTTTAAAATCAAATGTTACCACAAGTTTGTTGAGAATGCAATCCAGTTTAAATATTCAAAAAAGAGATTTAAACAATAATGAAGGAATTTTGAATTCTAAAATAGGAAAAATTCCTACCCAAGAACGCCAATTTAGAGTAATTGCCAGACAACAAAAGGTGAAAGAAGAGCTTTACTTATATTTGTTACAAAAAAGAGAAGAGACTGCAATTTCATTAGCAGCGACCGAGCCTAATGCTAGAGTGATTGATGCAGGAAAAGCAATAAAAGTACCTATTTCTCCAAAAAAGAATATTGTTTATTTAGCTGCTTTATTGTTGGGTCTGTTAATCCCTTTTGGGGTAATATATGCCGATGATTTACTGGACACTAAAATTAAAAGTAGATTGGATCTGGAAGGAAAGACGTTGATTCCATTTATAGGAGATGTGCCTACTTCGGATTCACCTATGGAAATTATTAAATCTGAAAGCAGAACCAGTACGGCAGAAGCCTTACGGATTATCAGGACTAATCTCGAATTTGTATTGAGTAAAGCGGATGAAAATAAGGCTAAAACGATATTTTTGACCTCTACTTTCCCCAAAGAAGGTAAGACTTTTGTTTCAGCTAATCTAGCAGCCACATTTGCACTTTCAGGTAAAAAAGTATTGTTGATTGGAATGGATATCAGGAATCCAAGATTAGACGAATATTTTACTTTGCCGGAAAGAGGATTTACCAATTATCTGTCTTCTAAAGATCTAAAACTCGAAGATCTGATTATAAAACAAGACGGTTTTGAAGATTTTCACATTCTTCCAGCAGGTGTAATACCGCCAAATCCAGCAGAATTATTAATGAGTAAAAAAGTAGAAATGCTGTTCGAAACGGTAAAAACGCAATATGATTATGTTATTGTCGATACTGCTCCGGTGAGTTTGGTTACCGATACTTTGTTGATTGCGAAACATGCTGATTGTTTCATTTATGTGGCTCGTGCCAATTTTCTGGAAAAACGTATGTTAAACATAGCCAATACATTATACAAAGAGCAAAAACTGCCTAATATGTGTTTGCTTCTTAATGACACTGATTCGACAAAAGGCTATGGTTACGGATATGGCTACGGTATAAAGGTTAAAAAAGAACCTTGGTATAAAACAGTGTTAAAAATATAGCTACTGGTTTTTAATTTATATTAAATTTAAAAGTTTACAAGATGTTTTTATTTTGTAAACTTTTTTCTATTTAACGGTATTATTGTTTGTAGAATTTACGGTTTTTTTGTGATTTAGGTATATTTGTGATTACTTTCGCGAAAGTAAAGTAAAGCTAATTGTTTAGTAGCCTGATAGGAACCAAAAAAACGTCATTTTTGTTTTATATTTCCTACCGAAACTATAGATTTTCCTATAATTTTACTATAGCTTTGTACAAATTTTTAAAAAAAAGTGTGCCTAGGATGTGGCTTACTATGGCGAAGCCATGTGGAGTTCGCAACAGTGGGGATTACTTTGAAAATATAATTTCAGATAGAATACGAGAACTAAATTGTAAATTTTAGATTAGACATGAGAAAAATAATTATTGCGGCTGTATTTTTTATAGCCCTTTTTCAATCCTCACATATGCTTGCGCAAGATCTGTTGAAAAGCGCCGATTTAAGTACACTAAAAGTAGATTACTTATCCGATAGTGATATTGCAAAAATTAAAACGCAGTTGCAAACTAATAATGTGACTATTGAGCAAGCAGAACCCTTGGCTTTAGGTAAAGGAATGCCTGCCTCTGAGTTTGCCAAATTAAAGGAGCGTCTTGCCATGCCAGAGACCAAAAGTGACATCGTTAAAAAGGATATTACTCAAGATGATGAGGATAATGATACCGAAATAGGTAAAAAATCCGCCAGAAAACAAGAAAAGATCGTCAATACTAAAGTTAAGGATTCTATTAATGCGCTGGTATTTGGTTCGGAACTATTTGATAATCCGACATTAAATTTCGAACCTAATTTGAAATTAGCCACTCCTGTAAATTATGTCTTGGGACCAGGTGACGTTTTGCAAGTTAGCGTTTATGGTGTCCAAGAATTTAGCGCCAGTATTCCAGTAAGTGTGGAAGGAAAAGTAACGATACAATATGTAGGTCAAATTCCGGTTTCGGGAATGAGTATTGAAGCTGCTACACAAAAAATAAGAAATGCCTTTGCGAAAGTCTATAGCACGATTAATTCAGGACAATCTCAAGTTAGCGTTAGTTTGAGTCGTATTAGAACAATTAAAGTAACTTTGATTGGGAGCAAACAACCAGGGAACTATTCAATTTCTTCTTTGGCAACGGTCTATAATGCTTTGTTCTTAGGTGGGGGACCAGGAAAGAATGGCAGTTATAGAAATATTGAATTATTAAGAGACAATAAAGTATATAGAACTATTGATATCTATCATTTTTTAGTGAACGGAGATCAGTCTGACAATGTAGGGTTAAAAGATAATGACGTTATTCGGATTCCAGCCTATAATCAAAGAGTTACTGTTGAAGGACAAGTAAAACGTCCCGGGATATTTGAAATGAAAAGAGGGGAAACTTTTACAGATCTATTGTCTTTTGCATCAGGATTTAACGAGTTTGCGTATACTGCATCGGTAAATGTTTTGCAAAAAACAAATAAAGAATTTAAAGTCAGAGATATAAAAGCAACAGAGTTTAATACCTATACGCCTTTATCTGGAGATGTTTTTACTGTCACAAAAATTTTAAACCGATTTGAAAATCGTATTAAAATTGACGGTGCTGTTTTTAGACCGGATACGTACTCCTTTTATGAAGGAATGCGTTTTTCTGATTTGATTGCAAAGGCCGATGGATTAAAAGAAGATGCTTACAGTAAAAGAGCAAGAATCATCAGATTAAAATCGGATTTGACGAAGGAAATTGTTAATGTAAATTTAGAAAAAGCATTAGAAGGGGATTTTGAGGCTGATATTGCTCTGAAAAAAGAAGATATTGTAACCGTTTATTCCATTTTAGATTTTGTTGAAGAATACAAAATAACCATTGATGGTGAAATCAAAAAACCTGGTGTGTATGATTATCAAGAGGGCTTGACGTTAAATGATTTTCTAGTGCAAGCAGGAGGATTAACCGGATCAGCTTCCAAAAGAGTGGAAATCGCCAGAATGATTATGTCTGAGCAAATTGATGATGCCAATCCCAATAAAGCAGAATTATTTAACATCGAGATTTCTCCAGACAACAACGAACAATCGAAAAATTTTGAATTGCGCCCTTTTGACGTGGTGAACATCCGCAAGATGGCAGTATATGAAAAACCAGAGATGGTAACGGTAAGAGGCGCCGTGAATTATGCAGGAAAGTACGTTTTAGCAAATAAGAAAGATAGAGTATTTGATCTAATAGGAAGAGCTGGAGGATTAACTTCGGTCGCGAATATGGATGGAGTTAAAATTAAAAGACCTATTCAAGCAAAACAAATTGAGGACATAGAAAACGTAAACTTAAATTTGGGAAAAAAAGATAGTATTCAAAATAAATTGGAAAAAAAATTAAAAGAAGATTTAAAATATGCCACTATACCGGTAGATTGGAAAAGCATTGTTAAAAACCCAAAGAGTAGTACGAATGTGACTTTGTTTCCTGGAGATGAGATTGAAGTGTCCGCTTTCAATGAAGGAGTCAAAGTGACCGGTAATGTGTTGTTGACTTCAGAAATTCCGTATGATAAAGGAAAGGGATTTGGATATTATCTGAATTCCGTTGGTGGTGTTGATAATAAAGGCTGGAAGAAAAAAGCCTATATTATTTATCCTAATGGACAAGCGGCGGTCACCAAGTCATTCTTGGTATTTAGATCCTATCCAAAAGTCACTCCGGGTTCCCAAATTATTGTTCCTGAAAAACCAGAAGTCAAAAAAATGAGTACGGGTGAATTTGTAAGTATAGCAGGAGTATTGGCTAGTTTAGCAGGCGTAATTATAGCGATATTGAGGTAGTTTTTAGTGTTCAGTGATTAGTAATCAGTGATCAGTTTGCAGTGGTCAGTTTTTAGTGATTAGGTTACAGTATTCAGTGATCAGTGGTCAGTTGTGACTGATCAGAGTCCGGGTTACAGTAACACTAATAGTTAGCAGATCATTTGGTTTGAGTTCAAGCTTAACCGAGACTAATTTAAAACCGACAAGAGGTTTTTATTTGATAAAAAATAAATAAAATACAAGCGTAAAATCTTGATAAAATGAACGAACAAAACGACCAAATTACATTAAAGGAATTAATTGACAAGGGCAAGGATTGGTTCTCTTATTTACTTTCGCAGTGGAAAATACTTTTCCTGATGGTATTTATAGGAAGTGCATTAGGTGTTGCCTATTCCTTAATGAAAAAACCAATATACACTGCGACGCTCTCTTTTGCTTTAGAAGATGAAAAATCAGGAGGCGGATTGGGAGGTGCGTTGGGATTAGCGAGTTCTTTGGGATTAGACATCGGTGGTGGCGGTGGTGGAAGCGTATTTGCAGGAGCGAATTTGACTGAGTTATTCAAATCCCGTTCGATGGTGGAGCAAACCTTATTGGCTCCAGTTGTAGTAGATGGTGATCGTATTTCATTAGCAGAAATGTACGTTAGAAATGAGGGATGGCGAGAAAAATGGAACGGAAAACCAAAATTTAAAAACATTCAATTCATTCCTAATACCGACCGGAAGTATTTTACAAGAGTACATGACAGTATCTTGGGTGTGGTATACGCTGATTTGTCCAAGAATGGCCTAATGGTTGCGCAAAAAGATAAAAAGGTATCCATTATAAGCATTGATGTAGTTTCTACTGATGAATTGTTTGCCAAGTATTTTTCAGAGGCCTTGGCCAAAAGAGTATCTGATTTTTATGTCGATACCAAAAGTAAAAAGTCAAGAATGAATATGGCGATTCTCGAACGGCAAACTGATTCGATTCGTAGGGAACTCAACGGAGCGATTACAGGCGTTGCAGTAGCCAATGACAATACTTTTGGTTTAAATCCTGCAATGAATGTGCGTCGTGCACCGTCGGCCCGCAGACAAGTCGATGTGCAGGCGAATACTGCTATCTTAACTGAGTTAGTGAAACAAACAGAATTAGCTAAAGTTACTTTGCGAAAAGAAACTCCTTTAATACAAGTTGTGGACAGGCCTATTTTACCTTTGCCTAAAGAGAGGTTTGGTAAAGCGAAGGGGATTATTTTAGGAGGTTTTTTGGCTGGAATGCTAACGGTATTGTTTTTGATTATAAGACGAATTTTAAAGGAAATTACTGTATAATTAACGGTCGTTATATTGCATTATACGCTTATAAGTTGTTATGGTAGCTGGTTATTCGTATTGTCTCGAAAAAGCGATTGTAAGCAAGGTCCTAATGTTTTTGATAAAAAATGTTTTAGATGACTTTAAATCAACATAGAAATCTTACCCATCTCTTAATTGAGGGAGGATATATTACAATTGCAAATTGAGCGAAATAGCAGTAGTAAAGTGAATATAGTATATCGTAATACCTTTGAATCTACGTCAAGAAAAATCCACTTTGGTTAGTGCTATTGGTGCTTTTTCTGACGATTCTTTTGTTATATTAGTAAAATATTTATAATTATTTAATGAGTGATAACATAAAATTAATAGATTTTCCGAAAATACAAGATCCAAGAGGAAATTTAACCTTTTTGCAATATCCTAATCAGATTCCTTTTAAAATTCAAAGGGTTTATTGGACTTATGATGTTCCTGGGGGTGGAATAAGAGGGGGTCATGCTTATTTTAAGCAACAGGAAATCATTGTAGCCTTAAGCGGAAGTTTTGATGTTGTGGTTACAAATACTGACGGAACTACTGAAAAGTTTTCATTAAATAGGAGTTATTATGGTTTGTATTTACCACCTAAGACATGGCGGCATATAGAAAATTTTTCTACCAATGCTTTAGCTTTACATGTTTCCAGTGAGCCTTTTTCTAAAGAAGATTACATCAGAGATTTTGAGAATTTTAAAAAGTTGTCGAATGAATAATAAAAATAGTGTTTTTGAGTGTAATCTTTTGCATTTAAATCAAATTGGTGATCGAAATGGTCATATCACCGCTGTTACTAATAATTTTCAAATTCCATTTACTGTAAAGAGAATTTTTTATTTGTATGATATTCCTGGTGGGGAATCCAGAGGGGCACATGCACATAAAGAGTGTCATCAGTTTTTGGTTGCAGCGAGTGGTAGTTTTGAAGTTTTACTGGATGATGGTTTCACTAAAAGACAAGTATTACTTAACAGACCTGATGTAGGGTTGCATATTCCACCAGGAATTTGGGCCTCTGAAATTAACTTCTCCAGTGGTTCCATTTGTCTAGTGCTGGCATCTCATGAATATAACGAGAGTGATTATATAAGGCATTTTGACGATTATAAAACATATATAAATGAAGCAGTTAGTTAGAACAGTTAAGATAATTGGATCAGGAGCTTATGTTCCTGAAAACAGAATTACAAATTCAGAGTTAGAAAAGTCAATTGACACTAATAGTGAGTGGATTTTTGAACATTTAGGGATAAATGAACGGCGAATAGCGGAGGATAACCAATGTACAAGCGATTTAGCTTCATTAGCGGGTGCAATGGCTATTAAAAATGCAGGATTGACTAAAGACGACATTGAACTGATTATTGTAGCTACTTCCACTCCAGACCGTTTGGCACCATCAACAGCTTCTATTGTACAAGATAAACTACAAGCTTATAATGCGGTAGCTTTCGATATATCCGCTGTTTGTAGTGGTTTTTTATTCGCTATGTCAGTAGCATCTCAATATATCGCCAGTGGCGTTTATAATAATGTATTGGTGATTGGTGCAGATACGTTTTCTAAAATTATCGATTGGAAAAGAAGAGATGCCGTTTTTTTTGGGGATGGTGCCGGTGCTGCAGTTTTAACTAGTGCTTCAGAAAACGAAGGTTTTTTAGCCTACCGATTATATACTGATGGAAGAGGTAAATTTGAGTTTACAATTCCCGCAGGTGGTTCTGAATTCCCAGCAAACCAAAATACTATAGATAATAATTTGCATTATTTCCAAATGAATGGGAAAGCAGTTTATGATACCGCCACAAAAGTTTTACCTCTTGCTATAAATCAAGTATTAGCAGATACTAATTTAACTATAGACGACATCGATTTAATGATTCCTCATCAGCCAAGTATTAAAATACTTCAAAAAACTGCTGAAATTTTGGGCTTGCCATTTGAAAAGGTAATGACAAACATGGATAAATATGCGAATACTTCGGGAGGAACTATTCCAATTTTACTGCATGAAACATTACAAGCAGGTAAAATAAAAAAAGGATCAAATATTTTATTTGCTGCCGTTGGTAGCGGTTGGACGTATGGAGCTGCAATTATTAAATGGGCGTAATTTAAAAATAATTTTATGATTATAATAACAGGAGCCTCTAAAGGCATTGGGAAGTATTTAGCCGAAGAATACAGTAAAAAGGATATCAATGTTTTTGGGATATATAATTCTACATTTATAGAAAGTACTCATCCCAAAACAGTGTTTTTTAAGGTAGATACTACGAAGGACGTTGAAATTAAAAGTTGGATTGAAAATAATCAATCTGATTTAAAAGAAATTACTTTAATAAATTGTGCGGGGATTAATTATAATTCATTTGCTCATAAAGCTGATATCCAAAAATGGAGAGAAGTTATTGAAGTTAATTTAATAGGTACTTTTAACATGATTAGTAGTTTGCTCCCTTTCATGAGAGAACAATCATTTGGAAGAATCATAAATTTTGGTTCAGTTGTGGCAGAATTGCCGTCGCCAGGTGTTAGTGCTTATGCGGCTTCTAAATCAGCACTTTTTGGGATGTCTAAATCAATAGCTATAGAGAATGCAAGCAAAGGTGTGACTATAAATAATATTAACTTAGGGTACTCTGAATTAGGGATGATAAGTGAGGTACCGGAGAAATTTTTGGAAGATATCAAAAAAAGAATTCCCTCAAACAAATTATGTAAGCCATCTGATATTTTCAACACTATTGAATATTTACGTAATACGGAATATGTCAATGGTACGGAAATTAACATTAATGGCGGAATTATATGATTTTAGACTTAATTTCTGCTAGAAAAGATATCCTTTTTCATTATTCACCCTATAGCTTTTTTCCGAAGAAAGATCAGGAGAAAATTTTTCAACATAGTATTGTTAAGGGAATTGAAAAAAATCTTGATGATGAAAATGTACAAACTTTGCAAATTGATGTTTTGGGTCATAAGCATGTTTTTATTGTCAAGTTTTTAAAATGGGATTCTGATTATTTTAATCTGCCTACTTATAAGTTATTATATGTTTTATATGCTCACAAGGACTACAATATCTTAAAAAATGCTGTAAAAATTTTCGTAAAGGATTTTTTTAAAGAGAAAGGGCGATATTGCTTCTCTGAAATTCCAAGTGAAGATATTTTCACCATTCAGGCCTTAAACGAAAGCGGATTTAAACTAGTAGAGAATCGATTAACTTATTATTTGGATTTAAAGAATTATATCCATGAAAGATATGACGTACGATCAGCAACAGTAGAAGATATCCCAAATTTAAAAAGAGTTGCTAGAGAAATGCGCAATGATTATGATCGATTTCATGCTGAAACAATATTTGACTTGGGTAAGGCAGATGAATTCCTAGCCACTTATATAGAGGAATCAATAAAAGGATTTTCCGATTTCACTATGGTTCCAGCCGAGTTGGGAGTTCCTGCAGATGCATTTTTAACCGCTAACTATCTTGTTGATGAATGGGATTATATTGGTGAAAAAGTTTCTAAAATGGTTCTTTCTTCAGTTTCCTCACAAACTTGTAAAGGTTGGTATCTTAAATTAATTAGTGAGATGGCCTATCATTTAAAGTCAATTGGAGCCCAATATGCCTTTATGCATCCCGCAACAACTAATAGAGCCGTAATTCATACGTATGAGAAACTAGGTTGTAAATATGGTAAATGTGTACATATATTAACATATACATCATGATTAAATTTTTAGATTTACAAAAGATAAATGCTCAATATGCTGAGGAACTAAAAAAAGTTGCTGTAGAAGTTATAGATAGCGGTTGGTATTTACTAGGAGAGCAAGTAAAACAATTTGAAAATAATTTGATTTCTTTTCAAGACGGCGGAAATGCTGTTGCTGTTGCTAATGGTCTAGATGCTTTGCGTCTTATTTTTAAGGCATATATAGAGTTAGGTTTAATGCAGGAGGGAGACGAAGTTATTGTACCTGCAAATACCTACATTGCTTCAGTATTAGCTATTACTGATAATAAATTGGTACCTATATTAGTTGAGCCAGATTTAAATACCTATAATTTAGATTTGAATTTGATTGAAAGTAAAATTACTATACGTACCAAAGCTATTATGGTAGTTCACCTTTATGGACGCGTTTGCTGGAGTAAAGAATTAGAAACTTTAGCCGCCAAAAATAATTTAAAAATCATTGAGGATAATGCTCAAGCTATAGGTGCAAGATGGGAAGGAATTAGAACTGGTAATTTAGGGGATGCTGCAGGTTTTAGTTTCTATCCAGGAAAAAATTTAGGAGCATTAGGGGATTCAGGCGCTGTAACGACAAACAATCTAGAACTAGCAAAAGTAGTACGTACGTTAGCAAATTATGGTTCAGCTCAAAAATACATAAATAAATTTCAGGGTTTAAATAGTCGCATGGATGAAATTCAAGCTGCATTTTTGAATGTTAAACTTCGTTATTTAGATCATGAAAGTATTCGACGCCAAGAAATTGCAACCTATTATCTTGAAAACATAAACAATAGTAAAATTGTTTTACCAAATCCTGGAGAAAATAATGAACATGTTTGGCATCTTTTTGTTGTTCGCACGCTAAATCGAGATGTTCTACAGGAGTATTTGGAAGAGAATGGTATTCAAACTTTAATTCATTATCCAATTCCTTTGCATAAACAAGAATGTTATTCTTCACTGGCCGATAATTATCTACCTATAACCGAGAAGATTCACCAAGAAGTTTTGAGTTTGCCAATAAGTCCTGTAATGAGTGCGGAAGAAGTGAAAAGAGTGGTGGATGTGATAAATAAATATTTAGTTATTTAGTTATTATGAGTGAAAACCAATCCTCGTACAGGAATATAATGAAAGCGACTTCCATATTTGGGGGAGTTCAAGTCTTTACCATCTTAATTTCTATTATACGGTCGAAGTTTATAGCTTTATTTCTTGGCGCAACAGGTTTAGGGATTGTTGGTTTGTTGAATTCAACAACCAGTTTAATTGGAGGAATTACAAATTTTGGTCTAAGTACTAGTGCCGTAAGAGATGTTTCAGTTGCCAACAACAACGGCGATGATATGCGTGTTGGATTGGTGGTAAGTGTTTTAAGACGATGGGTTTGGGTTACAGGAGCTTTTGGAACGTTGTTAGTTTTATTGCTTTCGCCTTGGCTGAGCGAGATAACTTTTGGAAATAGTAATTATATTTGGTCTTTTGCATTGATTTCTGTTACCCTATTATTTAATCAACTTAATATAGGACAATTAGTGGTTTTGCAAGGAATGCAGAAGTTGCAATATTTAGCAAAGGCAAGTCTTGCAGGTAGTTTTTTGGGATTACTTGTTACCGTTCCATTATATTATTTTTTTGGTAACGATGGTATCGTATCTGCTTTAATTATAGCATCTGTTGTCTCTTTTGTTATTTCTTGGTATTTTGCAAATAAAGTTCACATTACCAAAGTTAGCTTGACCAACGAATTAGCTTTTTCTGAAGGAAAAAGTATGTTAAAAATGGGTTTTCTAATTAGTCTTAGCGGTTTGTTGGTAACTGCATCAACATATATAATTCAATTATATATTAGTTATAGAGGAGGAGTTGATCAAGTAGGCTTATTTACTGCAGGGTTTTCTATAATCAATACCTATGTTGGATTAGTTTTTACAGCTATGGCAACAGATTATTTTCCCAGACTTTCTGCAGTAGCAAAATCTAATGAATTAAGCAAAAAAACGATTAATCAGCAGGCTGAAGTTTCTATTTTGATTTTAGGACCTATCCTTATTGTCTTCTTGGTATTTATAAAATTGATAATTATTATTTTATATTCTAATACGTTTGTCGCTATAGAGGAAATGGTATTATGGTTAGCGTTAGCTACTTTTTTTAAAGCTTCAGCTTGGTCTGTTAGTTTTATTTTGCTGGCTAAAGGCGATACTAAAATATTTTTCTGGAATGAACTTTTAGCAAACTGTTATGTGTTGCTATTTGATTTAGTGGGATATTATTTTTGGGGTTTAGCTGGACTAGGAATATCTTGTTGTGCTACTTATTTAGTTTATTCGTGCCAAGTTATTACTTTAAGTAAAATAAAATATCAGTTTTCATTTGACATTTCCTTTTTGAAGATTTTTTCTATTCAATTTTTATTAGCTGTTTCCTGTTTTGCCGTTGTGAAGTTTGTTGATAAACCATATTCTTATCTCGCTGGATCAATATTTATATTATTATCCGTCTGGCATTCTTATATCGAATTAGAAAAACGATTAGGACTTAAGATTGCCTTGGCTAATTTTTTAAACAATAGATTAAAAAAAGAATGACCAAGTTAACGCTACCATTAATTCGAAATGTTTTTTGTAAAATAAAATCATTAGCACTTAGAGAGTTTGAAAATAAAAATTATGAGGCTTCACTAAAGCATATCGAAACTGCGGCAGAGATCGCATATAACTTTAATTGGATTTATACTGATGAAGAATTAGAAAATCTATTGATTAATATATCTAATTCAATTATTCTTGAAAAAAAACCATTTATTCCTATTGAAGGAAAAGTTGTTTTTTATGATGTTTTCGCATTAGACAATAGAGGACTTACTCAACAATATTTAAGGGCTTTGATAAGTTGGGGAGTTGAATTGTTATTTATTTTTGAAGGACATGATTTAACACATTCTAAGCAGATAATCAGTGAGATTCAGTCTTACCCTAAAGGAGAATTATTTATTATAGATAAATCTTTGTCAAGACTAGAAAAAATAAAAAGTGTTTATAACAAAATTATTGATTTTAAACCAGAAAAGGCATTTCTTCATTTACAACCTTCTAGTTCAGTTGCTGTAACTGTTTGGAATCATTTTGATGAAGTGACCCGCTATCAAATAAACTTGACTGACCATGCCTTTTGGTTAGGAGTTAAATGTATTGATTATTGCTTAGAATTTAGAGATTATGGTTGTACTGTTTCATCTGAGAAGAGAAAGTTGCCTAAAGATAAGTTACTTATTCAACCTTATTATCCAATATTAGATTGTCAACCATTTATTGGACTTCCATCTCAGATTCCTACTGATTCGATCAAGATTTTCACAGGTGGGTCGTATTATAAAATGTATGGTAAATCAGATATGTTTTTTACGTTGTTGAAATTACTTTTCGATTTAAACCCAAAAGTGGTACTCTTATTGGCAGGACATGGAGATGATGCACCAATAAAGAAATTTGTCTATGATAATGATTTTCAAAATCGATTGTTTATTTTAGGATCGCGGCCAGACATAACTCATGTTTTTGAAAGTTGCGATATTTATTTATGTACATATCCAATTAGTGGGGGTCTTATGGGACAGTACGCCGCAAGATTAGCAAAACCAATATTATCTTATTCTTCTGATGATTTACGGTGTAACTTTTTAGAAGGGTTTATTAACTTTAATAGCACGTCAAATTTTAAAATTACTCATACTAGCCTGAATTCATTTAAAGTCGAAGCTTTAAAATTGATTGAAAATAGGTCTTATCGAGCTGTTTTAGGTTCACAGAATAAAAAAAATATCATTAGTGAAAAAGAGTTTTCAGAACATTTGAAGAAAGTAGTTACTTCGAATAAAATGGAAATTCCTTTCAAACATGAAGTTATAAATTATGTGGCTTTTAGTAATTTATATATTGAGAATGAAAATAATTATTTAAAACAGTTTGATTTTTTTATTGTCAGCCGTTTTAAATTTAACGTCATATTTTTATTTCCTAAAATTGTTTTATCTTTTATTTTTAATCTATCGAACTGGCATCTTTTTTTTAAAAGAATTCTTAAATAATTGACAACGTTTGTAAAATGAAACAAATTATAAAAAAAATAGTACTGAGAATTCTATATTTTTTTTCCTATATTTTTTCTCCAGGACTAATTGTAAAATTATCCATAAGATATAATCAGTTATATTCAATCTGGTTTTTAAGAGAATTTAAAGCAGTAGGAGAAGATTTTTTAATTTCATCACCATTATATTTACATGGAGGAAAATATATTACTATAGGAGAAGGATTTTCCTGTCAAAAACGATTGCATTTACACGCTTTTGATGAGGTTTTAGGAGTTAAATTTACTCCTGAAATCAAAATAGGAAATCATGTTTCCATACAGCATGATTGCCATATTGGTGCAATAAAAAAGATTACCATTGGCAATAATGTTTTGTTGGCAAGTAAAGTTTATATCAGTGATCATTTTCACGGTGAAATAACAAAAGAAGCTTTATTATTACCCCCATCTCTAAGAAAATTGTTTAGTAAAGGCCCTGTAATTATTGAAGATAATGTTTGGTTAGGGGAAGGAGTAGTTGTGCTACCTGGGGTAACTATTGGCGAAAATTCGATTGTCGGCGCGAATGCGGTAGTTACTAGATCAATTCCAAGAAATTGTGTCGCTGCTGGGAATCCTGCTCGAGTTGTCAGAGAACTTACGTAATTAGCAAAGCCATCGCTATTTAAAATCATAATATAATTTAAGGATGAATCAACCCGATTAGTTCTTAAAAAAACATTTCTTCACTAATCGATTATTTTTTTTGCACTTCATGTGCATCGTTGCACCTGAATTTTTTTAATATAAAAAAGAATACCTTCCTTCATGAAATTAGCAGCAATAGTAGTTGTTTATTACCCCGATTTAAATGATTTAAAAAAAAATATCCTGAGGTATATTGCCGATGTGGATGTATTGATTCTTTGGGACAATACCCCTAACAGCGTTGGTGGTCCATTGTTCATTGATTTGCCCGGATATGAAGAGAAGATACAACAGTTTTCTACAGGAAAAAATGAATTTATTGCTTATCCATTGAATCAGGCCATTGACTGGTGTATCACGAATCAGTATACTCATTTGCTTACGATGGATCAGGACAGTTTATTTGAAGACGGTAGTTTTAAATTATTTAAAAGTAGGATACAATTCAATTTAGGAAACAGAAATGCTATTTATGGTGTGAATCCAAATAGCACATTTGCTGATCAGGATGACTTTTTGCAGACTAGCTGGTGTATTACTTCTGGTTCCATATACGATGTTACCATAATAAATGAAATTGGCGGTTTCAGAGAAGATTATAAAATTGACTGCGTGGATAATGAAATTTGTTTTAGAGCCAATTTACAGGGATACAAAACAGTAGTGGATACCCATTGTATTTTGCATCAGATTTATGGCAGTCATCAAAAATCAATTTTTGGCTTTACGACTTTAGGGTATTCTCCTTTCAGGACATATTCTATCTTATGCAATCATATCATGTTGTGGAAGCAATACCCCCAGCAGATAGAAACAATCCTGAAGAAAGAAATTGTTAAGGAGTATTTTATTTACAGATTTGTAAAAGTATTGTTGAGTGAAAATAAGAAAATGGATAAATCAATCGCCTTATTTTATGGTTTTATGGACGGTATTAGAGGCAAAAGAAAAGACAGATTTTGTTAAACCGTAATTTAAAATTTAGCCTTATCAAATGAAAATTACCGTTTCCATTGTAATAGTAAATTATAATACAAAAGATTTACTGGTCGATTGTATTAATTCCGTTTATGAAAGAACAAAAGGTCTTTCTTTTGAAGTACTTGTCGTAGATAATGATTCGTATGACGGATCAGAAGTACTAATCAGAGATAAATTCCCTGAAATCAATTTTATTCAAAGTGGTGCGAATATAGGATTCGGTCGAGCCAATAATTTAGGAATACAAAAAGCAAAAGGGGATTACATTTTTCTGCTTAATTCAGACACTATTTTACTTAATAATGCGATTGCAATTCTTAGTGATTATTTGGATAAAAATAGTTCGGTAGCGGTTTGTGGAGCTAATTTATATGATGCCAATCAGCAGCCAACCGACTCTTTCTGTCAACTAATGCCCGGCATTTATACAGATGCAGATGTTCTTTTTGGGGGTGTTTTTTCAAAACTTCGTTTCGGCAAAAACAGTATTTTTAATCATTCTGATCAAAATTTGATTTTAAATGGATACGTAACGGGCGCTGACATGATGATTCGAAAAAAAGTCCTTGATGAAGTGGGTTTGTTTGATCCGGATTTTTTTATGTATTTTGAGGAAACCGAGTTAACCTCGAGAATAAAAAAACGAGGGTATGCGATAGCATCCGTGCCAGAGGCCAAAATTATACATTTAGAAGGTGCTTCAGAAACGATTAAAGAAAATACCATGCGCCGCATGATAAAAAGCAAATACATCTACTTCGAGAAGACCAATAAAAAGGAATGGATATCTGTTTCTTATCTACTCTTTCTATTGACGGCATGGACAAGAATCGTACTTTTTAAAATCAAAGGCAATCATGAAAGGGATGCGTATTGGGCATCTTGTCTGAAATTAAACCAGTATGAATACCAGCTGTACCGGGAATCTAAAAAATAATCAATGATTAGTGGAGCAGCAACGCAGTTTAATTCAAAATTGATTCGTTCCAAAAAGGTACTTTTGTAACATTTTTTTTTATTGAAGTCCGTTCGCAAATAAAAATTGAAATAAAAATCGGTATTCTAATATACCACTTAACTTTATTTCCTGCCGATGCAGGATTGAAAATATAGTTTTTAAGTTTAATTCAACACTAATGAATATCTTATATTTCTGTTCGCCTCCTTTACTGGATTATTCTGCTGAACAAATAAATGATTTAAAACAACATGTGAATTTGCATGTAATGGTTTGTGTGAGTTTGCAAACGCCCAACCATACCATTTTTAAATTAAAAGAAGGTTTTGCTCTCGACGGTATCTATGCATTCGATGCGATAAAAGATAAAATTGAAAATATAAAGTTGTTTGAACACTATTTCGCAGGGTGTCAATCCGTTCATTTTGTATTCTTTCCCCCGAAAATCGGAATGAACATCTTACGGATTACGATGGCGCTTCTTCAACAGCTAAAACGCATAAAACCACAAATTGTTCATTTTGATGATATATCGGGGAGAATGCTGGCTTTTGCATTACTACTGAAAAACAGAAAGATTGTATTGAACGTGCACGATCCGATTGCCCATTCAGGGGAAAAAAATTCGGGCTATGTGATTATGCGCAAAATTCTTTTTCGTAAGATTGCTGCTTTTGCTACTTTTTCTGATTATAGCAGACTATTGTTTGAAAAAGTATTTCATCCCAAAGTGCCGGTTGCCGATTTACGATTGGTCCCGTACTATTCTTATGCGGCGTTAGGTATTAAAAAGATACCGGAGCTCAATAAGTCGCCCAATGAAAAGGTGCTTTTGTTTTTTGGAAGACTATCGCCTTACAAAGGAATCGATGAGTTGCTGCGTGCTTTTTCAAAAGTGGTTCAAAAATTCCCTGATATCAAACTGGTCATTGCCGGCAAAGGCAGTTATTCCTATCAGTTGCCGGATGAATTAGTCGGTTCGTCTTCACTGATTACCATCAATAGATTTATTGCCGAAAGCGAAATTAAATCGTTGTTTGAGCAAGCCGATGTTTTAATTTGTCCGTATAGAGATGCAACCCAAAGCGGAGTTTTGATGACTGCCGCAGCTTTTAAAACACCTGTAATTGTGTCTAATGTGGGGGCACTTTCGGAATACATAAAAGACGGAGGCAGGGGGTATGTTTATGATTTGAACGATGAAACGGGTCTGGAAAATTGCATACTGAAAATTCTTGCGGATCCCAAACCAATCGACACGCTTGCTTTACCTACAGATAATGCAGCCGTTTCTAGGAACAGCAAATTGCTTGTAAATCTTTATACTCAACTTTTAGCAAGCCATTAAATGATTCCATACATTTTATTTTTTAGCTTTCTCTTTATCATTTCATTGTTCAATTTAATTAAGATTGAGTCCTTTGAAAAAATAGAGAAATTGCTTTTTTTTATTTTTTGGTTCGTTGTTGTTTTTTTTATCGGGTTTCGGTATAAGATGGCCAATGACTGGTATAATTACAATACAATAATTCGGGGTATCGAACCATTTTGGGATGTTTTATCGGGAAATGCGACTAATTTTCAAGCGGAAAAAGGGATTGAGTACGGATTTAAGATTTTAATTTCCCTAATTAACATGGTTTTTGATCCGGAGACGAGCAGTAGCCTACAGGCTTTAACAGTATTGGTTTCCGTCTTTTGCTACACGGTATTGTTTTATGTTACTTGGAAAGAAGATACGATAACCTATAAATTTTTATTTTTAGCGACGTTCATTTCCTTTACTATGTTTCGGGAATTTGATATTTTAAGACAATCCATCGCCTTCTATATTTTTCTATTGAGCATCAAATATATTAACAACAGTTTTTTTAAATTTTTTCTTTTAAATGTTTTGGGGTCCTTATTTCATGTTAGCGCATTAATATTCATACCCTTGTATTTCGTTTTTAAAATTAAATTTAGCAGAATCTTTATATTGTTGCTTTTGCTTTTGCATTTGGTCACAATGATCACCCATTTTTCCTTTGTTACTACTATATTGGAAAGATTAAGTACCTATTTTCCCGAATTGATCTTTGCACAAAAACTGTATTTAAATTCTACAACGGCCGAAGCACAAAGTTCCATAAGTATTGTCGGGATGCTATATGCGATTTACCTTTTATTACTTTTTGTTAATTATGAGAAAATTGATTTTAATAATTATAAATTGAGATTCTTTATCAACTCCTTTTTTATTTTTATAATTATCAATATTTTTTTCTCGGACTCCAAGGATATTGCAGATCGTTTTTCATATTATTTTTATTTAGGAGTAGCTTTTGTTTTTGTTTATTTAATTAAATTTATCCCAAAGGCACTCTATTTTCCCTATGTTTTATTAATATTAATTTTTCCGACCATTCGTTTTTCCAGAATTATTTCCAACCCAATGACTAAAAGTGTGCTAGTTCCCTATCGCAATTACTTTTTTGTTACACCTAGTGAGGAGGATAATCTTTTGATTAAGTGGAAAGAAAAGAATGAGGAATAATAGCATAAAAATGAAGAATATGAAAATTTCAGTTTGTATGGCCACCTTTAATGGAGAGAAATTTATTAAAGAACAAGTACAAAGTATAATCAAACAATTGTCTGCGACCGACGAAATAATAATTTCTGATGATGGGTCTACTGATGAGACCATTAACATCGTTTCTGCTTTTTTAGATCCAAGGATTCGATTGGTTCAGAATGATTCCAGCCAATTCAAACCCAATAAACAAAGCAGATCCTATCAGGTCACCAGAAATTTCGAGAATGCACTTAGCTATGCTACGGGAGATTACATTTTTTTATCTGATCAGGATGACGTCTGGGAAGAGGATAAAGTCGAAGGATGTCTTTTATTATTAAAAGATAAAAAAATCAATCTTATTGTTCATGATGCCAATGTTGTGGATGAATCGGATAAAGTGATAGCGCGGTCCTATTTTGAAAAAGTAAACTCACAGAAGGGTTTTTTTAGAAATATTGTCAAAAACTCCTATTTAGGTTGCTGTATGGTGTTTGATCGGAGTATATTGTTGAAGTCATTGCCATTTCCAAAAGATCTTATTGCACATGATATGTGGATTGGCCTTATCGCTGAAAAAAATGGTAAGGTGGCTTTTGTAGATAATAAATTCATTAGATACAAACGGCATAGCGCTGCTGTAACTGCTTCAGGGATGAAAAGTGATAACAGTCTGAATTTTAAAATAAGATATAGAGTCCAGTTTATACTGCAGTATCTTAAAAGTTTTGTTTAAAACGGAAAAGATGAGCCATTATAATTTAATAACGATGTATTTTTGCCTCTGTTTAGGTCAATAATTTTTTTATTTTAGCGAATAAGAAATGTAGTTTAAAGAAAAAAGAGAAAAGGGCCAAAAGTTACCCGTCTATAAGCAGCTTATGCGAAAGGGAAATCTTGGATCATTAGATCTTAGTGCATCGAATGAGGGAATAGTAATAAAAAATAGTTATCCTACGTCATGAAAATATTGAACATCGTAAAATATTACGATCCCTGTCAAGGTGGTATGGAATCAGTTGTTAAAAATATAGTAGAAGGGATTGTTGCCATTTCAGATGCAACTGATTTCACAGTTTATTCCAACAACCATTTAAGGAATTACCGCAAGGAGACGAATCAATTAAATAGGATTACAGTCACCAAAGAAGCGACACCTCTTTACCTAAAAAGCCAGCCTCTCAATTTAAGATATCCTTCCTTAAAGAAATTAATCAAGGACCATAATGTAATCCATCATCATTATCCTTTTCCAACGATGGAGTTCACTTTACTTAGGTATCTAAAAAAAATGGATGATAAGAAATTCATAATCACTTGGCATGCCAATATTAAAAATTCCAGATGGAGTTGGATAGAAAAGGTCTACAACCCAATGATTAAAAAATTATTGGATAGAGCGGATTCAATAGTAGTAACATCACCGCAATTATTTGAAGCATCCGATATTTTAAAAAAATACAGAGAGAAAGTTACTGTTATTCCACTGAGTTTTGATCCCAAATATTCCTTGTCTGATTGCAAAAAATATCCCGAAAATCGATGTTTTAAGTTGCTTTTTGTGGGTAAATTAAGGAAATACAAAGGCGTAGAATATTTAATAAAGGCGATCGAAACTTTAAATGTAAAACTAACTGTTGTTGGTAATGGTGAAGAGCAGGCAAATTTAGAAGAATTAGTAGACCGCTTAAAGATCAGAGATAAAGTTTGTTTTATTGCCAATGCGAATGACGAAAAATTAGCGCAGGAATATCTTTCTTCCGATTTATTTATTTTGCCTAGCATTAACGAAGCAGAAGCTTTTGGCGTTGTTCAATTGGAAGCAATGGCAAATGGGCTGCCCGTAATCAATACTCGTTTAGATTCAGGTGTTCCTTTTGTTTCCTTACACGATTATTCCGGAATTACAGTGGAACCGGAAAATTCGGCAGCTTTACAACTGGCAATAGAAAAAATAATAAATGATAAACTATTGTATGAATTTTTTTCTGCAAATGCTTTAGAAAGGGTTAAACTTTTTTCGAGAGAGAAGATGTCAGAAGCTTATTTACGTTTATATACGAATTAATGCGAAATACAATTATAATTACAGGTGCCTCAGGCTTTGTGGGACTGAACATTCAGCAGTATCTGAAAGGAATCTATGATGTACAATCGATTAGTGTTCGTTATATTCCCAATCAGGAACTTAATTTGAAGGCAGATGCGGTTATTCATTTGGCCAGTAAAGCACATGATTTAAAAAAGGTATCCAATCCAATAGCTTATTATGAAGCTAATTTTGAATTAACCAAACAAGTGTTTGACGCTTTCTTACAATCGGATGCCACCGTTTTTATATTTTTAAGTACGGTGAAAGCAGTTGCTGATGCAGTGCAGGGAATCTTAACGGAAGATGTTGTTCCGAATCCAAAAACTCATTATGGAATAGCCAAACAGCAGGCAGAACAGTATTTAGAATCCCAGGAATTACCATTAGGTAAAAGAGTTTACATCTTAAGACCCTGTATGATACATGGCCACGGAAATAAAGGAAATTTGAATGTGTTGTATCAGTTCGTTTCCAAAGGATTGCCATGGCCCTTGGGCGATTTCAAGAATGAGCGCTCGTTCCTGAGTGTCGAAAATCTTTGTTTTGTGATTAAAGAATTATTGGAAAACAGTAGTATACCTTCAGGGGTGTATCAGGTTGCGGACGATCAACCAGTGGCCACAAATGAGCTGATCCAATTATTGGGAAGGAGTTTAGGCAAAAAGAATAAGATTTTGAATATCCCAACATCTTGGATTCAGGTGTGCGCAAAATTAGGAGATTATATACCCTTGGCTCTCAATACGGAACGTTTACAGAAATTGACAGAAAATTATGTAGTTAGCAATCAAAAAATTGTAACCGCAATCGGGAAGCCTTTGCCCATTGAATCCAAAGAAGGTTTGTTAAAAACATTTGATTCATTTAAAAAATAAAAGCATAGTATTTGCCAGACTAAACAATAATTCTGTTTTTTTGTCTAATAAATAATTGCACAAACGAAAGTAACCTTAGTTTTAATAAAATAAAATAATACAATGACCATTGAAAAAACAGCCATAAAAGATTTATTAATTATAACACCAACTGTTTTTAATGACGAGCGTGGTTATTTCTTTGAAGCCTACAACCAAGCCAAGTTCCATGAAAATGGGATCATGTATCAATTTATACAAGACAACCAATCGTTCTCGCAAAGGGGCGTTATCCGCGGATTGCATTTGCAAATTAATCCTTTTGCGCAAGCTAAATTAGTTCGAGTATTACAAGGAGAAATTCTGGATGTTGCCGTAGACTTGCGTAAAAATTCAGCAACTTATGGAAAGCATTTCAGTGTGGTTTTGAGTGCAGACAATAAAAAGCAATTGATGGTTCCTCACGGATTTGCCCATGGTTTTTCGGTTTTGAGCGAAACGGCTTCTGTCCTTTATAAGGTGGACCAATTGTACCATAAAGACAGCGAAAGAGGGATTCGCTTTGATGACCCTACTTTGGCAATCGATTGGCAGATAAATCCAAGTGAAGTGATTGTTTCCGAAAAGGATTTGGTATTGCCGGGGTTTGATGCGATTGATTGGGAGTTTTGAAAAGAATTTAAAGTTTAAGGTTTAAAGTTGTCGGTTGGATTGAGCATTTTTAACCGCAAAGTCCGCAGAAAAGATGCAAAGAATGCAAAGTCTGTGTCATCTGTTGTTAAACGCAAAGAACAAAGGAAATTCAAAAGAGAGAAATAGAAAAAAAATATAAAAAACGATACTGTTTCGTGCTAAAAAATAAGTCGAAAGCATACTACACAAATAATGAAAAAAATTTTAGTAACAGGAGCAACCGGACAATTGGGTTCGGAATTGGAGGTGTTGTCCAAAAATTACAGTCAATTTGAATGGTTTTTTGCCGACAGAACGCAAGTTTCACTGGATAATTTGGCAATATTACAAAGTCAAATAGAAACGATACATCCCGATTTCATATTGAATTGTGGTGCCTACACAGCAGTCGATAAGGCTGAAACTGAGCACGATTTAGCGGATGTCGTAAATCATTTGGCTGTGGCAGTAATCGCTATCTACGCCAAAGAAAATAATGCAAAATTAATTCATATTTCTACTGATTATGTTTTTGACGGTGCGTCCGCCACTGCCTTGACCGAGGAGGCAAAAACAAATCCTATCAATGTGTATGGTGCGACAAAATTAGCGGGAGAAAAAGCTTGTTTGAAAGTACATCCAAATGCAATTATTATACGCACTTCCTGGGTGTATTCCAGTTTTGGGAATAATTTTGTAAAAACCATGTCTCGGTTGATGCAGGAAAGAGACACTTTGAATGTGGTCAATGATCAAGTCGGAGGTCCAACCTATGCGGCCGATTTGGCGCAAGCCATCATGACTATTGTTACCCATAGTAAGTGGCAACCCGGTCTTTATAATTTTTCAAATGAAGGAGAAATCAGTTGGTACGAATTCGCTTTAACAATTAAAGAAATTGGCCATTTTGACTGTAATGTCAGTGGAATTCAATCATCAGCTTATCCTACACCGGCAAAACGACCTGCCTTTTCTTTATTGGATAAAAGTAAAATTGCAACTACTTTTGGTGTTGAAGTACCGCATTACAAACTGAGTTTGAGAAAATGTATGGAGTTGCTGAAAGAGTAAATTTTTATGGTTTAAAGTTTAAAAGGTTTGAAGTTTAAGGTTTGACGTTGTCAAGAAGTTGACGGCTAAAAATTGTGATTAGGAATACAAAATTTCAAAGGGAATTAATGTTTTAATTTCTGAAAAAGAATAGAAATAAAAAAGTGTAATAAAATGAAAAAAATATTAATTACTGGAGGAGCAGGATTTATTGGCTCGCATGTCGTGAGACGTTTTGTAAACAAATATCCGGAGTATCAAATTTTTAATTTGGATGCTCTGACTTATGCCGGGAATTTAGAAAATATAACAGACATTGAGGCTGCACCCAATTATACTTTTATAAAAGGGGATATCGTTGATGCCGATTTTATTGATGCACTTTTTACGGAACATCAATTTGATGGAGTGTTGCATTTAGCTGCTGAATCGCATGTGGATCGTTCCATTACTGATCCATTAGCATTTGTAAAGACTAATGTGATTGGTAGCGTGAATTTATTGAACGCTGCCAAGATGATTTGGAAAGATAATATGGAAGGGAAACGATTTTATCACATTAGTACTGATGAGGTTTATGGTAGTTTAGGCTCCGAAGGATTGTTTACTGAGACTACTGCTTATGATCCCAATTCTCCTTACTCCGCTTCTAAAGCCAGTTCAGACCACTTTGTCAGAGCGTATGGAGAAACCTATGGTTTGCCTTATGTACTGACTAATTGTTCCAATAATTACGGTCCTTTTCATTTTCCTGAAAAATTAATTCCGTTATTTATCAATAATATTATTCAAAACAAACCTTTGCCAGTTTATGGTGACGGGAAATATACCCGCGATTGGCTTTTTGTGGAAGACCATGCCGTTGCGATTGATTTAGTTTTTCATGAAGGAAAAAATCACGATACTTATAATATTGGGGGTTTTAACGAATGGCAAAACATTGATTTGGTGAAATTGCTGTGTAAAATAATGGATGAGAAATTAGGAAGAGCAGCAGGCACTTCTGAACAACTGATTTCCTATGTAAAAGACCGTCCGGGGCATGACTTGAGATATGCCATCGATGCCTCAAAGATTAATAAGGAACTGGGATGGAAACCTTCTGTTACTTTTGAGCAAGGATTGGAAAGAACTGTAAACTGGTATTTGGATAATGAAACGTGGTTAAATAATATAACTTCTGGGGAGTATGCCACTTATTACGAAAAACAGTACACGAATTAATTCGAATTAATCCGAATTTCACTAATGGATGCTACAAATAAAATACTTTACAAAGAAGAAAGCTTCGTCATCATTGGGGCTTGCATGAAAGTTCATCGTTCATTAGGGGCAGGATTCTTGGAGGCAGTCTATGAAGAAGCATTGGAAAAAGAATTTCAAATTCAAAAAATTCCGTTTAAAAGGCAAGTGAAATTGGACTTATATTACGACAATCAGAAATTGAAAAAGCAATATAGATCAGACTTTGTTTGCTATGATACAATTATTTTGGAAATAAAAGCAGTATCACAAATACCAATCACATTTTATGCACAATTGAAAAATTATTTAAAATGTACAAATGTGGAATTAGGCATGTTGATCAATTTCGGCATGCCTTCATTAACTTATAAAAGGATGATTAATTTGAAAAATTCGAATTAATTCGTAAAATTAGCATAACTATGAAAGGAATTATATTAGCTGGAGGGTCCGGAACCCGTTTGCATCCTCTGACACTTGCCATGAGCAAGCAAATGATGCCTGTTTATGACAAACCCATGATTTATTATCCATTATCTACTTTGATGATGGCGGGGATAAATGAAATATTAATAATTTCGACACCTCACGATTTGCCTAATTTCAAAAAATTATTGGGAGACGGAACTGCAATAGGCTGTCAATTTAGTTACGCAGAGCAAGCTATTCCAAATGGGCTGGCACAAGCATTTGTTATTGGAGAAGAATTCATAGGGAAAGACAGTGTGGCGCTAGTTTTAGGTGATAATATTTTCTTTGGATCCAATATGGATGAATTGTTGAAATCCAATACGCAACCCGATGGTGGAGTTGTTTTTGCCTATCACGTTTCGGATCCGGAACGATATGGTGTGGTGGAATTTGACAAAAACATGAAAGCACTTTCGATTGAAGAAAAACCAACGGAACCCAAATCAAATTATGCCGTACCGGGTTTGTATTTTTATGATAATTCGGTGGTGGAAATTGCTAAAAATATTAAGCCAAGTCCAAGAGGTGAATATGAAATCACGGATGTTAACAAGGTATATTTAGAAAAAGGGACATTGAAAGTAGGTATTCTTAGTAGAGGAACTGCGTGGTTAGACACCGGAACTTTTAACAGCTTAATGCAGGCAGGACAATTCGTTCAGGTTATTGAAGAGCGCCAAGGTTTGAAAGTAGGTTGTATAGAAGAAATTGCTTGGAGACAAGGTTTCATAACCGAACAACAACTAAAAGACCTGGCTGAGCCATTGATAAAATCGGGATATGGAGCGTATCTTTTGGGATTGTTGAAGTATAAATTGTAGGTTTTAGTGTTCAGTGTTCAGTGTTCAGAGATCAGTATTCAGTAGCAGTTTGCAGGGATTAGTGTTCAGTGCTCCGTTTTTCAGTTTTCGGTTTGAGATTATTATATAGCGTTAAAAAATATGGTTTATATTGCATTACTATTTTTATTGATTGGTATTGAACTTATTTATTTCAAAATTGCAGATAAATACAATATTATAGACAAACCCAATTCCAGGTCCTCCCATACTACCATTACTTTAAGAGGTGGTGGGATTATTTTTCCGATAGCCATCAGTATCGCTTTTTTTTTGGGATACGTTTCGTGGCCAGTTACACTGGCAGTACTAGTGGTTGCGGTCGTAAGTTTTATCGACGACATCAAGCCCTTATCCCAGTTGCCAAGATTTGCATCACATGTTATTGCCGTAGGTTTGGTTTTTTATGATTTAAACTTGTTTTCTCAAGCATTATGGGTGCTTCCCATTGTGTTTGTATTAATGATAGGGTGGGTGAATGCCTTTAATTTCATGGATGGGATCAATGGAATAACCGTTTTATACGCACTTATAGCCATTGTAAGTTTCGCTTTTTTACCTATAAATGAAGCGAGTTTACCCTTATTGATTACCATGGGATTATCCTGTTTTGTTTTTGGACTGTTTAATGTTCGAAAAAAAGCCAAAACATTTGCAGGTGACGTGGGAAGCATCAGTATGGCACTCTTCTTGGGCTACTTGATGATAAAAACAATAATTGGAACGGGACAATTTGCCTACATCCTTTTCTTTTCTGTTTACGGAATTGATGCAATCATCACTATTATAAATAGATTAATAAAAAGAGAAAATATTTTTCAACCGCATCGTTCTCATTTGTACCAATATTTGGCCAATGAAAAAGGATATTCCCATGTTTTAGTGTCTGTTATTTATGCTGTACTTCAATTGGGAATCAACGCAATTGTTATCTATACGGATGGTAAGGGCGTGATGTCTTTATATTTTGCTGGGGGAATTTTACTGCTGTTAACCCTTGTTTATTTAATGGTTCGCGGTGTAATTGTTCGTCAATTGATGCTAAGAAATTCTTAGTTCAAATTCTTAGGATTTGCTTTATCTATCGCAATTTTTATTGCAATTTAAACTTTTAAAGGTATGACGAAGCGAATTTTCGATATCCTTTTTTCACTGATTATACTCCTTTTATTTTTTTGGGTACTAATAATCGCCTGGCTACTGGCAATTATTGACACACATACCAATGGAATTTTTCTACAAGTGCGAATTGGTCAATACGGCGCCAAATTCAAAATTTATAAACTTCGTACCATCCAAGTTGACTTAGCTTCAGAAAAGAGGACCATATCCAGCATAGGTAAACTACTTCGAAGATATAAATTAGACGAGTTGCCACAACTGTTGAATGTTTTGAAAGGAGAAATGAGCATAGTAGGGCCAAGACCCGATTTACCCGGTTATTATGACGTATTGGAAGGAGAGAACCGAAAAATATTGGAATTAAAACCTGGTTTGACCAGTCCGGCGGCTTTGAAATACAGCCAGGAGCAACACTTCTTGGAACAACAGGAAAATCCTTTGATTAGTAATGATACTATTATTTTTCCCGATAAAGTAAAACTGAATTTAGCCTATTATTACAACCGAAGTTTTTGGGGAGACCTCATGATTATTTTAAAGACCGTTGAGTTTATTGTTTTTGGAAGTAGGTAAAACAAAAAGGTTGGGTATAATTATTGTAATTTGCCCTGTGTTTTTATCGAAACGTCCCTTTGAAAACAACTTAAAAACCCTAAAAGTAAGCGATTAGTGTTTTTTTTATTGGTCACAAAAATAGTTAAAACTATGCACTCTAGTGCATTTAGCTTTAGCTTCTGCAACTATTTTCTACAACAAATTAGACAAATTAGCACGAATTAATTTGTGAAAATTTGTGTAATTACTTCGTCTGTTCGCTATCGCTCGGGTCGTGGTAAAATTTTAACAGTACAGACTTTCAGTCGGCCAAACCAAATATATGGACTTTCCTTCCATAGTGGTTTAGTTAAGCTTTAAAAATCACTACCAATGACGCTTTTTTAAAGGTAAGTAATTTTGGTTTCCAGGAATTATAATTTTCTTTTTTGCTTGATCAAAAAAGAAACAAAAAAATCAAGTCTACACACCCTCGTCGGTCAAATTTATTTTCGAATGCTAAAAGAAAAAAACTCGTCCTTCGTCCTCAGACAGCTTTTCTTTTTACGCATCCTTCAAATATTTGACGCTCGACTGCGGATGCGAAGGACGTTTGGGTCTCGTAAATAATAGCGATTTGGCTAAACCGATTCAAAATTTTAAATGTTATTTTATATTGCTTTTTTTGCAAAAAATTCTGCCTCGAACTGACGATTATCCTTTTGAAAACCATTGTTGAATTAAAGAATAATACGATTGTAAAGGAGTCTATCTTAAGGAAAGCTACAACGCTAGCGAAATTTTTCTTATTTTAACTTACCATAAATTCCATATTTTTGATGAATATGTCAAAAGATAAAATCTGGCTTTCGACTCCGCACATGGGGGGAAGTGAACTTAAATACATACAGGAAGCATTTGACACTAATTGGATAGCTCCAGTGGGTTCGAATTTGACTTTTTTAGAGCAAGATCTCGAAAATTATTTGGGTTCTGGACATGTTGCCGTTTTAAATTCTGGTACTGCAGCCATACATCTTGGTTTGATTCTCCTGGGAGTGCAGACAGGAGACTTGGTTCTATGCCAAAGCATGACTTTTTCGGCTTCCGCCAATCCCATTATTTATCTGGGTGCCACTCCTGTTTTTATTGATAGTGAGCCTGAAACTTGGAATTTATGTCCAATTGCTCTTGAAGAAGCTATTGTAGATAGTTTGGCCAAAGGAAAAAGACCCAAAGCAATAATAGCAGTTCATTTATACGGAATACCGTATCAAATTGATGAAGTGAGAACGCTTGCCAATAAATATGAAATTCCTATTCTTGAAGACAGTGCAGAAGCGCTAGGGAGTAGTTATAAGGGGCAAATGTGTGGGACTTTTGGAGATATAGGCGTTTTATCTTTTAACGGGAGTAAAATAATTACTACCTCAGGCGGTGGAGCTGTTGTAGTTAAGTCCAAAGTAATTAAGGAGAAAACTATTTTTTTAGCCACACAAGCTAGGGATAAGGCACCGCATTATCAGCACAGTGAGATTGGATATAATTATCGAATGAGTAACATTTGTGCCGGTATTGGTCGCGGACAAATGGAAGTGTTGAATGATCATATTGTATTAAAACGAGCGATACATGAATTTTATGTCGATTTATTTAAAAATATAGAAGGAATCAGCGTTTTTATCGTGCCTAATGATAATTTTTTTGCAAATTATTGGTTGACTACTATTTTAATACATCCTTTGGAAACCAGTGGAATAGATAGAGAAATGGTACGATTGGCACTAGCTGAAGAGAATATTGAATCACGACCGTTGTGGAAACCTTTGCATTTGCAACCTATTTTTAGTCAGTATCTTTATTTTGGTACTACAGTTGCCGAAACTCTGTTTGATAATGGCCTCTGTTTGCCTTCCGGCCCCACGCTTTCACTGGAGGATCAAAGCAGGATAAGAGCAGTTATTTTTAAATTATTCAAGAAATAAAAAAGGCTTTTAATTCCTGAATATGATATAGTTTTTGACTGATAATAAGAGATGTAACCCATCTCTTTTTTTGTTTTTTTAAATATTAAATTAAATTGAATCAATTAGATTTTTTTTTCCATTCATTAAATGTTATTTTTGGGGTACTAAAAGGCATTAATCTTAAAAATAAATACTTTGAGTACTAATAAATATTTTGATTCAGAGCCCTTAACTTCTCCTTTTTTTTCAAGGAAAAATTTAAAATTCAGTATTCGTAATTTAGGTTATTTACCCCGGTGGATAATTGTGATGATAGATTTCTCTGTTCTGCTATTGTCGTTTTTTTTTACGATCCTAATTTTTAGAGGAACAGGACTAGATTATATTATCACACCGCATAGTATTGTCTTTGTATTATCTTTTTTTATAGTAAATATTTTCTTTTTTTGGTTATTCAGGACCTATTCAGGAATTATTAGGCACTCTTCATATATTGATGCCGTGAAGCTGTTGTTTTCGCAAATGGCGGTGCTCGTTATCTTTCTTTTTTTTAATTTTTCATACGAGTTTTTATATGGCCAAAAAGCATTTTTAAACACAGCTTTTTTTATAAATATAGTGCTTTCTTTTTGCGGATTGTTTGTATATAGGGTTATAATAAAACAAACGTTCGAGCTTTATTTTTCAGAAATTGGAACCGAAAAACTGATAAGAACTATCATTTACGGTACGGATGCCAATGCGATATCAGTAGCGAATGCTTTGAAGTTTGAAACACCAACCCGATTTAAAATTGTTGGGTTTGTAGACAGGAATAATCAAAATGCTTCCAAAAGGATGCTGGATTTACCCATTTTGGTTCAAAAGAAAAAATTACCCACTTTAATGCGTTCGATAGGTGCCGAAGGCGTTATTATTGCTGACAAAAGTTTATCTAAAGAAGAACAATTGATTATTATAGATCAATGTCTGGAATTCAATTACAAAGTATATAATGTTCCCTTAATTACCAATTGGGAAAATCAGAAAGAGATTTCTCAAAAAGTAAAAACGATACAAATTGAAGATCTTCTCGAAAGAAAACCAATTGTTCTCGACAGTAAGTCAATTTCGAAGCAATTGAAAGATAAAACTATTTTGATTACAGGTGCGGCAGGATCAATAGGAAGTGAAATTGTAAGACAAGTGCTGGTTTTTAATCCAAAGAAAATTATTCTGGTCGATCAGGCTGAAACCCCGTTGCACCACTTGAAATTAGAGACAGAAAGTATAAACACAAATGCAAAAATAAGAACAGTAGTTGCTGATATTAGAAATAAAGAGGCGATGGACCGGGTTTTTAAAACGTATATGCCGCAAGTTGTTTTTCATGCTGCTGCGTATAAACATGTACCATTGATGGAGGAAAATCCTTCTCAGGCCATTCTTACTAATATAGAGGGAACCAAGAATATAGCTGATTTGTCGTGTTTGTATAAAGTTAAAAAGTTCGTAATGGTTTCTACTGATAAAGCCGTTAATCCCAGTAATGTGATGGGGGCCAGTAAAAGGATAGCCGAAAAATACGTACAATCTTTACAGTCTAAAAATCAGAATTCAGAAGATAAAACGACTACAAAATTCATCACCACTCGTTTCGGAAATGTTTTGGGTTCTAATGGATCAGTGGTGCCTTTATTTACCAAACAAATTGCCGAAGGCGGACCGGTTACCATTACGCATCCTGACATAATTCGGTATTTCATGACTATACCAGAAGCTTGCCAGTTGGTTTTGGAAGCAGGAGCTATGGGTAACGGAGGAGAAATTTATATTTTTGACATGGGGAAACCAGTTAAAATTATAGATCTCGCCAATAAGATGATCAAGTTGGCAGGATTTGTACCTGATAAGGAAATCAAGATTGAAATAGTTGGTTTGCGTCCAGGGGAAAAATTATATGAAGAATTGCTGAATGATACTTCCAAAACCTTGCCTACCTATCATGAGAAAATTATGATTGCACAGGAAATTCACGATGAATTTGAGAATTTAAATTTCGATATTGAAGAGCTGATTCATAAGGCTAACTTTTTTGGTAATGACGATATCGTACTTCAAATGAAGAAAATCGTCCCTGAATTTGTAAGTATGAATTCTACTTTTCAATTATTGGATAAATAAGAATATAGATTGGGTTTAGATAAAAAGTCTGCAAAGAATTCTTTCTTTACAGACTTTTTATTGTTTTAAGGTTTGTGAAAAAACACTCGATTCTTTTTACCAGCGAAAGCTTTCGGAATTTGTTTATTATGATTTTACTGCAAGTTTAAGTTTAGCTTCACGATCACTCGAACTGTTCTCGATACGATTTAAAAGCTTCATGATTTCACTTCACTTGACTTCTACTTTTAGCTTTTCAATCACTCGAACTGTTCTCGATACAATTTAAAAGCTTCATGATTTCACTTTACTTTACCTCTACTTTTAGCTTTTCAATCACTCGAACCGACGCTTCTATAAAAAACTTTGAGCAGGCTTTACTTAATGAGGCAGGAGAAATGTTGTCGGTATCTATTTTTTTCCTAATTCACGCTCGTCTCTTCGAGTGTTTTTGGCTTGAAGAAATATCTTTTGAAAATAACTTACAATAAGCCAAAAATGTTTCGAGAAGTTTTTTTTGACCAACTGTTCTCGATACGATTTAAAAGCTTCATAATTTCATTTTACGTGACGTCTAATTTTAGCTTTTCAATCACTCGAACTGACGCTTCGATAAAAACTAGGTGCAGACTTTACCTAATGAGGCATGAGTAATGTCGTCGATGCTGATGTTTTTCCTAATTCACGCTCGTCTCTTCGAGTGTTTTTGGCTTGAAGAATTATAATATGGAAAAACAGCATCATAAGCCAAAAATGTATCGAGAAGTTTTTTTGACCACCTGTTCTCGATACGATTTAAAAGCTTCATGATTTCATTCTACTTGACTTCTACTTTTAGCTTTTCAATCACTCGAACTGACGCTTCGACAAAAAACTTTGAGCAGACTTTACTTAATGAGGCTTGAGAAATGTTGTCGACACCTATCTTATTTTTTGAAACCACAGTCGTCTCTTCGAGTGTTTTTGGCTTGAACAATTATTCTTTGAAAATAACTTACAATTAGCCAAAAATGTATCGAGAAGTTTTTTTTGACCAACTGTTCTCGATACGATTTAAAAGCTTCATAATTTCATTTTACGTGACGTCTAATTTTAGCTTTTCAATCACTCGAACTGACGCTTCTATAAAAAACTCGTTGCAGACTTTACTTAATGAGGCAGGAGAAATGTTGTCGGTATCTATTTTTTTCCTAATTCACGCTCGTCTCTTCGAGTGTTTTTGGCTTGAAGAAATATCTTTTGAAAATAACTTACACTAAGCCAAAAATGTATCGAGAAGTTTTTTGACCAACTGTTCTCGATACGATTTAAAAGCTTCATGATTTCACTTCACTTGACTTCTACTTTTAGCTTTTCAATCACTCGAACTGACGCTTCTATAAAAAACTCGTTGCAGACTTTACTTAATGAGGCTTGAGAAATGTTGTCGGTATCTATTTTTTTCCTAATTCACGCTCGTCTGTTCGAGTGTTTTTGGCTTGAAGAATTATCTTTTGAAAATAACTTACACTAAGCCAAAAATGTATCGAGAAGTTTTTTTTGACCAACTGTTCTCGATACGATTTAAAAGCTTCATAATTTCATTTTACGTGACGTCTAATTTTAGCTTTTCAATCACTCGAACCGACGCTTCTATAAAAAACTTAGAGTAGTTTTCGCTTGAATAGGCTTGAGTATTGTCGTCGATGCTGATGTTTTTCCCAATTCACGTTCGTCTCTTCGCGTGTTTTTGGCTTGAAGAATTATCATGTGGAAAAACAGCATCATAAGCCAAAAATGTATCGAGAAGTTTTTTTGACCAACTGTTCTCGATACGATTTAAAAGCTTCATGATTTCACTTTACTATACTTCTACTTTTAGCTTTTCAATCAATCGAACCGACGCTTCGATAAAAACTCGGTGCAGACTTTACTTAATGAGGCATGAGAAATGTTGTCGGTATCTATTTTTTTCCTAATTCACGCTCGTCTGTTCGAGTGTTTTTGGCTTGAAGAATTATCTTTTGAAAATAACTTACACTAAGCCAAAAATGTATCGAGAAGTTTTTTGACCAACTGTTCTCGATACGATTTAAAAGCTTCATGATTTCACTTCACTTGACTTCTACTTTTAGCTTTTCAATCACTCGAACTGACGCTTCGATAGAAAATCGGTGCAGACTTCAATTAATGAGGCTTGAGAAATGTTGTCGGCACCTATTTTATTTTTTGAAACCACAGTCGTCTCATCGAGTGTTTTTGGCTTGAAAAATTATCATGTGGAAAAACAGCATTATAAGCCAAAAATGTATCGAGAAGTTTTTTCGACCAACTGTTCTCGATACGATTTAAAAGCTTCATGATTTCACTTCACTTGACTTCTACTTTTAGCTTTTCAATCACTCGAACTGACGCTTCGATAAAAACTCGATGCAGACTTTACTTTATGAGGCATGAGAAATGTTGTCGACAGCTATCTTATTTTTTGAAACCACAGTCGTCTCTTCGAGTGTTTTTGGCTTGAAAAATTATTTTTGAAAATAACTTACACTAAGCCAAAAATGTATCGAGAAGTTTTTTTTTGCAATCGCTATTGATCAAATTTTACAGTAAAGGTTTTAAAGTATTATCTTCACTTTAAATCGCGACAGTTTTCTAAACAGATGAACTTGCGTTATGGATAATGATTTCCTAATTGTTTTTAAAGCGGATACTATGAAGCAATCCTTTGTTTACATTTTAAAATGTTCTGATACTAGTTATTATACTGGGGTTACTAGTAATTTGACAAGTAGGATTTTCAAACATGATTCGGGATTTTATCCTGACAGTTATACTTGTAGTAGAAGACCATTGCAGTTGGTGTTTTATTGTGAATTTACAGATATTAATCTGGCCATAGAAACGGAAAAACAAATTAAAAAATGGTCAAGAGCTAAAAAAGAAGCTTTAATTAATGGAGATTTTGATGCTTTGGTGAATCTCGCCAAGAAAAAATTTAATTAAGGTCTTTTCAATCACTCGAACTGTTCTCGATACGATTTAAAAGCTTCATGATTTCATTTTACGTGACGTCTAATTTTAGCTTTTCAATTACTCGAACCGACGCTTCTATAAAAAACTTAGAATAGTTTTCGCTTGAATAGGCTTGAGTAATGTCGTCGACACCTATTTTTTTACTAATTCAAGCCCGTCTCTTCGAGTGTTTTTGGCTTGAAAAATTATCATGTGGAAAAACAGCATTATAAGCCAAAAATGTATCGAGAAGTTTTTTTGACCAACTGTTCTCGATACGATTTAAAAGCTTCATGATTTCACTTCACTTGACTTCTACTTTTAGCTTTTCAATCACTCGAACTGACGCTTCGATAAAAACTCGATGCAGACTTTACTTTATGAGGCATGAGAAATGTTGTCGACAGCTATCTTATTTTTTGAAACCACAGTGGTCTCTTCGAGTGTTTTTGGCTTGAAAAATTATTTTTGAAAATAACTTACACTAAGCCAAAAATGTATCGAGAAGTTTTTTTGACCAACTGTTCTCGATACGATTTAAAAGCGTCATGATTTCACTTCACTTGACTTCTACTTTTAGCTTTTCAATCACTCGAACTGACGCTTCGATAAAAACTCGGTGCAGACTTTACTTAATGAGGCTTGAGTAATGTTTTCGACACCTATCTTATTTTTTGAAACCACAGTCGTCTCTTCGAGTGTTTTTGGCTTGAAGAATTATCTTTTTAAAATAACTTACACTAAGCCAAAAATGTATCGAGAAGTTTTTTTGACCAACTGTTCTCGATACGATTTAAAAGCTTCATAATTTCATTTTACGTGACGTCTGATTTTAGCTTTTCAATTACTCGAACCGACGCTTCGATAGAAACTCGGTGCAGACTTTACTTAATGAGGCTTGAGAAATGTCGTCGATGCTGATGTTTTTCCTAATTCACGCTCGTCTCTTCGAGTGTTTTTGGCTTGAAGAATTATCATGTGGAAAAACAGCATGATAAGCCAAAAATGTATCGAGAAGTTTTTTGACCAACTATTCGCAATACGATTTCAAAAATAGCTAATCGCAATTTTTAATTCCAATAACAATCGGAACTTACGAACCAATGCAATGGAAAACATATGAGCTACTAAACCTTAAAAAATTGATTGTTCTCGATAGCTTCTTTTAATGGGACCAAGTCTTTTAGTTTTACTTTTTGATCAAATGAAGCAATATGTTTGTCATGATGCACATCAGAACCCACATAATTGTACATTCCTTTTGCTAGAAGTTGCTCGGATATTTTAGTAATTTCGGCACCATAATAACCCACTACCGACAATAGATTCAGCTGAAATAAACAACCAGCTCTTTTTAATTTTACGTACTCATTGAAATTATTATGATAAAATAGGTAGCGTTCCGGGTGGGCTAATACAGGAATATAACCCGCCACCTGCAAGTCAAATAATATAGAATACAGTTGGATTGGGGCATTGATATAAGACATTTCAACTAATACATAATTATCTTTTAGCGTCAATAATTCGTGTGACTGAAAAAGTTGTACAAACTGATCATCCATCAAATATTCTGCGGCGGCGCTAAAAGGAACAGTAATATTGTTTTTCTCTAATTCCAAAGCCGTAGTTGCTTTCTTAGATAGGATTTGCTCGTGGGTATTATCCCAAACATATTGAATAATATGTGGCGTGGTAATAAACTGGGAAACGCCAAAACCTTGGAGCGCTTGTGTGAGTCGTAAAGTATCTTCAAAATTTCTCGCGCCGTCATCGATGCCCGGTAAAAGATGCGAGTGAATGTCAATGTGCCCCTCAGGAATGAGGTCCTTGAGTACTGGTTTTGATTTGAAAAGTGTAAACATGATGCAAAGGTAGAAAAAAGTTATTAGTAATTAGTGATCAGTCTCAGTCTCAGTGTTCAGTAATCAGTGTTCAGTATTCAGTGTGCAGTAATTAGTGTTCAATGCTCAGTCTCAGTAATCAGTAATCAGTGGTTAGTGATCAGTCTCAGCGTTCAGTCTCAGTTTTCAGTAATCAGTTTTCAGTAATCAGTTATCAGTAATCAGGGGTTAGTGTCCAGTCTCAGTGTTCAGAGATAAGTTTTATTGAGGATTTTGATACGCAATTAAGGTATTTGTGCTGCATTTTCTTTATCAGGATGTTTTTTTTCGTTTTTGTTATAGAAATCCTATGAAAACTAACGTCAGCTATAATTCATTCGGTACAGCTGATACTGCGGCTGGTGTTTGAGTTTGTTTTACTTTTTCCAATAGCAATGCAGTACTATCGTAGCCTTTGAAGATGTATTTTTCAAATTAGTATGCACCATCAAAAAATTCAAAATTATAAGTCATTGTTTACAATTAAATACTAATTTCGGGCAAAGAAAATTTATATGTTGCGTTCCCCGTTATTAATTTTAATGTTTTTGCTTTCTATCGTATCGTGTCAAAAACGTTTAGATACAACTATTGATACTTCTAAAAAACAAGTAAGCGCAAAAAAAATCCAAGGCCAGAAATACTCAGCATTAGGAGATTCCTTTACTAGCGAAAATAAATTAGATAGTGCTTTCTACTATTATAATAAATCTACAGAATTATTTAAAGAGGAGGGCAGCAGCTCTTACATTGCCTATAATCTTATTGGAATGGCTCATATTCAGCAGACTTCCGGTGATTATTACAGCAGTGAAGAAACATTGACGGAGGCTTTACCCTATATAAATAATGATTTACAATATCAAATGGCTGCAAATAATTTATTTGGTATTGCAGCAGCAGAGCTGATGAATTACGATGATGCCGTTCGTTATTATTCCACCATTTTAAAAACAGCCAACGATTCTGTATCTAGATTTACAGCTCTCAATAATATTGCCACAGTTTATATAGAGCAAAAAAAGTATAGAAAAGCGATAAAAATTTTAGAACCATATGTGAAATCCCATTTTTTAGATACGCTTCAGAATAAAAAAGCTAGAATTAATGACAATCTGGGATTTGCTTTTTACAAAGACAATCAGATTCCAAAGGGACTGGCATTAATGAAGCAGGCTTTAGTAATCAGAACCGAAATTAAAGACTCCTATGGAAGTATAGAAAGCTATTTGCATTTAGCTGATTTTTATAAAAATAGAAGCTATCAAAAATCTAAAGAGAATGCCCTGCAAGGGTATAATGCAGCCACAAAATATCAGAGCATAGACGAACGATTGGAAGCCTTGGCTTTTTTAATGTCGCATAATCCAGAAAATGGAGTAAATAGTTACGCCACATTATTTATAAATCTAAACGACAGTATTAAAAAAGTGCGCAACAATGCCAAAAATCAATTTGCTAAAATCAAGTATGATTCCAGAAAAGCGACTTTAGAAAATATAATATACAAGGGACAAAGAGCCGAAACACTCTTCCAACTTGAAACACAAAAAAACGAAAAGTACCTACTCATTTTTGGACTCATTTTGTTGCTCTTCGCTGTCGTTGGGCTAGTCAATTATTACCAAAATAAAACCAAACGGGAACGCTTCGAGGCGAGTTATAATACGGAAACCAGAATTGCTAAAAAACTCCATGACGAACTGGCCAATGATGTTTTTTATGCGATGACTTTTGCCGAAACCCAAGATTTACAAAATCCCATTAAAAAAGAAACGCTTTTAGACCATTTGGACAAAATATACGGCAGGACACGAAATTTCTCCAGAGAAAATAGCCCTATAGAAACGGGAGCATCTTTTGAACATAATTTAAAACAAATGTTAAGTAGCTACAAAAGCAACAGTACCGAAGTGATTATCAAAAACGGAAATTCCATAGACTGGTCAAAAGTGCAAACCGAAAAAAAGATAGCGCTGCAAAGAGTCTTGCAAGAACTGATGATCAATATGAAAAAATACAGCCAAGCCAGTTTTGTGGTCATTGGTTTCGATGCAGAACACCATACGATAAAAATTGACTATTCAGATAATGGAATAGGCTTCTCGGAAAAACTAATTTTGAAAAATGGCCTTCAAAATGCCGAAAACCGTATTCAGGCCGTAAATGGAACGCTTACTTTCGATTCTCAAACCAATAAAGGCTTCAGAGCTGAAATTGTACTTCCAAAATAATACAAGAAAAGAGGTGCGCAAAAGTTTAATCTTTGGGCTTTTTTTTTGCTATATCCTAAATGATAATAAATAGGACTATCCACTGAGCAGACTCAAGCAGAAAATGGCACACACCCTTCGTCAAGCTCAGGATGACAGACACAGATTCAACGGATAAATGCGGATTTTTGATAATATTAATCTGTGGTAATCTGTTACAATCTGTTACAATCCGAATAATCAGTGGCTCTTTTTTGTTTTGCTATCGACTAAATAATAATATCCAGTTGGGAGTAATTATACAGAAAAGACATTGAATCGCTAAACATAAAATTTAACCACATAAAATCATAGAAAAAAGAGTTGAATAGACCAATTATTGGGTTCACATAGCTATGTTTTCTTTGTGTAAAGTGAAACGACTTTCAAAATCGAAAAAAAACTATGTTTCTATGTGTTAAAAAAAATCAAGAATGAATTACATCCAACTAGTTAATAATAGAAAATAGTACAGTCCCGTTTTTTAAGGGAGGTTAGCGTTGCGTTCTTTTTTATCCCTCTCGTCCTAGTTTGAAACTACAATCTGGTGCTTGCCTGCGACGAGTGCCTATTTACATTAGGATATAAAACGTAGCGTGTGCTACGCGGTTAATTACCAGAATATTTCAACTGTTACATTACAAAAAAAACACTATTGCCCGTTCTATATTTGAGGGATGGAAAGTTACTATTGATAAAGAAATTTTAGAAGAACATGCTTTTAAGTAATAGAGAGTGCTTATAATGAATGATTTAATTATAAAAATAAGTGATGGAGATGTTAATTAACTTTGTGAATGTTGTAATATCTTTGTAAAATGAACAAGAAAGTTATCAATAAAGAAACAATAATGAAATCTGTAGCCAAAATGGTTTCAGATAAGTCAATGGTTCGTTCATTCTTGAAAGGTAATACTCCTATTGAAGCATTAACTCAAAAAGGAATTAAGTTTGCCAAACCTCTATAGTTATACCTTCGACGAATTCACAAGCACTTATAGTTTTATCACCAAAAATAATATTTTATATAGGATTGCTTTTTTAGTGGATGAAACTCTAAATTCTATTTCAGCTAGCGATATATTAATTGAAAATGTTTATCAAATTGTAATCGAAAAGGTTAGCGATGAATTAGAGCCATTCGACAACTTGGTGTCCAAAACTATTGAAAATATAGTTTGTGCTTTTTTTTCTAATATGAATAATTCTCTAATTTATATTTGCTCAGACGACCACGGGAAAGGAAAAATTCGCTTTACTGTTTTTGATAGGTGGTATAGAAATAGCTCATTTAATCAATTTGTTACTAAAATTGATAATATTATATCCTTTGATTCTGAAGGAATAAATTATAATTTATATACTTCATTCCTCTATCATAATGACAATCCGAATATTGAATATATAGTTGCGACTTATAATGACATTGAAAAAGTGCTAAATTCTGGCAAATAAAATTCTACATTTGGGATCGTAACATATATTGTATTGCAGATATTTTAATATTTCAACAATTGATTTTCTTTAAAAGAGTAAAGGAAGTTAGTAAAAAAGAGGTTCAAGAATTTCTTAAAAAGAAAGAAATTAGAAATAAAAAAGATGTCCCCCTAGTCTACGAGTGGTCGGAAGAAATTCCGGCCACTTATGTTTTAAAGACTTTTGAAGGATCCCCTCCTAAAAATAGTATCATTATTGCTGTAATAAGTTCTCTTAGTTCCATTACAAATCTTCTCTTAACTGTTTTGTAATCAAGGTTATTGGCTTTTTTATAAATTAAGATAAGCATCGATACAATTAAAGTCATATAAACCATTACTTCTATTCCATTTTTGCTGAGCGATACCAGGTGACTAAAATTGAGTTCTTGTTTTTTGTATTCATTTCATGAATGTTTATTACCGGGTGCAAATTGAGCTTTTTTGTTCATAATAACATACATTATTCTATTCTTTTATGATGAATGGTAAATAAATTGGTTAGGGAGTCCTTCTGCATAACTTGCTATTCTGTATGCTGCAATAGCAAAATAGTTTCGTTGTATTAAAAAGTTATTGCATCAAGATGAATTTATGGGAGAGAACTATTATTTGAACAACTTGCTGAACTTCTTATTGAACCCGTATCGCTCGATTTCGGAAGTGGTGCAGACTCTTTTAATTGCCTTAAACCTTTATCCGACTATACAACGTACCACATGTTCCATTTGAAGCCCTGAATACACACAAAATTCCTCAATGGAAATTAGTTGGTGTGGTTCTTTATTCAAGTTGGTTTTGATCTTATTCAGATACAACCTTGCTTGTCGGTATGTTTTACCTGTAATCCGTTGTACATCTTTTGGATAAATACATACCCTGATGTTACTTGCAATCACACTTCTTGTTTTAATGTATTAGCTGCCCCTATTGTTCTTATTTGCCACAATATTGGGTTTTACTTTTGTAAATGTATGAAAAACAATCGTTTAATAAGTGACTAAAGTAGGTAATTATGTACCTTTTAGTACCGTTATGGACGCTGGCTTTTTGAAATGTGGATTAATTAATGAAAACTTTGTTTAAAATCATTCAAGATTTAGTTGCAACGAATATTCGGAATGAGAGAGTAGTTGGATTATTTTAAATTTAAATTTTAACAAATTATGGCAAGACAGAAAGGGATTATTAAATTAAAAGGGACTATCGGGGATATTACTTTTTACAAAACCAAAGACGGGCATTTGGCTCGGGAGAAAGGCGGAATTGAAGCCAGTAGAATTGCAAGTGATCCGGCGTTTCAACGAACACGTGAGAATGGCGCTGAATTTGGCAGGGCAGGCAAGGCAGGGAAAACATTGCGAACCGCCTTTCGAACGTTACTTTTAAATTCGGCCGACAACAGAATGGTGAGCCGTTTGACCCAGTCCATGATTAAAGTAATCCAAGCAGATTTAGTAAATGAGCGAGGATTGCGGAACGTAATTGATGGTGAGGCGGAATTGCTTGCGGGCTTTGAGTTCAATATTGGTGGGAAATTGGGAACCAGTCTATTTGCTCCTTTTGTTGGGACAATTGATCGGGTTACCGGTGAAATTTCGGTTGATTTGGCATCCTTTGTTCCAGCGAATATGATTGCAGCTCCAGGAGGAACAAGCCATTTTAAAATTATTTCAGCTGGTGCTGCTATTAATTTTGAAGCAGAAACTTTTGTTGTGGCAAGTTCAGAAACGGCAATAATTCCTTGGGACAACACGCCTACGGCTGTTATCCAGCAGTTGAATGCCGTAGATCCAAACAGCGTAAGTCCCCTGTTTTTGGCACTTGGAGTGGAGTATTATCAAGAAGTGAATGGCCGAATGTATCCATTGAAAAATGGGGCTTACAATCCATTGGCTTTGGTTTTAGTAAGCGGATTGTAAAATGGTTATAGTACTATCCAGAACTTATTTCCCTGATGGAACAAATGGTAAACTCGAATGCGAGGGTAAATTTATTTGCAACACCATTGAATTGCCATGGAAGAAAAATGAGAAGAAAGTTTCTTGCATTCCGGAAGGGAAATATTGTATCAGAAAGCGGTACAGCGACAAATTTAAGTGGCATTTGGAAGTGATGAATGTGGAAAACAGAAAAGGGATTCTGATTCATCCGGCAAACAATGCTCTTTTAGAATTAAAGGGCTGTATCGCTCCCGTAACGAAAATTTCGGGAGCAGGTTTAGGTTTGATGTCACGAAGCGCCTTTTATAAATTAAAAGAGTCAATTTATAAAAGGTTAGACCGGGAGGAAGACGTGTGTTTAATTGTTCAACTAGCCTGCAGCGAGCAGGTCTTAAAATTGTAATTATGAATATAGTAAAAAGAGCGAAAGCTCCAACGCCAAAATTTTTCAAAGTGCTTCGAAATATTGGATTGGCATTGGTAGCAGTGGGCGGAACTATTCTGGCCGCACCCATTGCGTTGCCTGTTGTCTTGGGCTCCGTTGCCGGTTATTTAACTGTTGTCGGCGGCGTACTTTCGGCAGTAAGCCAGATAACGACGGGCAATGATGATGTCCTTACTCCTGCGACAGGAATTAGGGCTGCCGATAGCAAAGTGTAAAATCAATGCATATTGATATTTCCACTAAAATAAATACCGCTGGCGGTGTCTTTTTGAGTTTGGTACCGAATTTAAATTCGGATGATATTTTGAGAACTGCGGTGTTGGCCGCGATTGGAGCAACAGTCAGTTTTATAATATCAATGCTACTCAAATGTATAATTAAGAAGCGCAAACACTAGTTTGACTTGAATTGCAATGATTTGAAGTTGAACAAAATTAAAGTCCATTCCGTGTAGTACGGTTTGGGCTTTTTTTGTTTTGCTATCAACCAAATAATAATAATAATAATAACCTGATGGGTGTAATTATCTACAACCTCAGTTCGAGTGTTTTTTGCGAAATGGAATGGAGCAAAACTTCTCGATATGCTTCGCTACTCGAAGTGACTTGTATTGAGAACCGTTTTTAATACTATCAATCTGTGCTAATCTGTTACAATCCGTTTTGTCAGTGGTTATTTTTGATAATATCAATCAACTAAATAATAATAAATAGTTCTATAAAATTTAACCACATAGAAACATAGAAAAAAAATTCAATAGCCCAATTATTGGGTTCACATAGCTATGTAATCTTTGTGTAAAGTGAAATGACTTTAAGAATCCAAAAAAAAACTATGTTTCTATGTGGTAAAAAAAAATGCAAGAATGAATCACATCCAACGGGTTAACAATAATAAATAGGACTATCCATTATGCCGATTCAAGCAGAGAATGTCACACACCCTTCGTCAAGCTCAGGATGACAGACACAGATTCAACGGATAAACGCGGGTTTTTGATAATATCAGTCACCTAAATAAAAATAATAATAATCCAATCTGTGTATTTATCTACAACGTTAGTTCGAGTGTTTTTTGCGAAATGAAATGGAGCAAAACTTCTCGATATGCTTCGCTACTCGAAGTGACATGTATCGAGGACCGTTTTTAATACTATCAATCTGTGCTAATCTGCTAAAATCCGTTTAATCAGTGGGCTATTTTTGATAATATTAATCACCTAAATAATAATAATAATAATAATAATAACCTGATGGGTGTAATTTTCTACAACGTCAGTTCGAGTGTTGTTAACTTGTGCTGATAAGTTTGGAAGTAAGAATTTGTTAAGTCAAAAATGTCTTATCCTTTCATTAGTTGTATTAAACGACCTTGGTAGGCTTGCAAATAATTTCTTTTTGTAGTATCACTGAGAAAAGATGCTGCTATCATTTTTTTTACAAATTCTGATTTTGAAAGCATAAGTTCCATAATTTTATTGAAAATTTTCACATTGATTTCCGCCTGTTCTGATAATTTGGCAAATTGCTGACTCATTTTTCCTCCTGCTAGATTTCGCGGTAAAAGCCCGTCATCTAGTGCAAAGTCTTTATCCTCAATGTGAATACGACTATTCAATAAATCATAGGCAGGACTTAATCGATAATCTCCCATTGGGGTTTCAAGCAAAGAAAAATTTTTAAAGTGCGCATCTCCATTTGAAAACAGATAATTAAAAATAAGTATTTTTAATAGTTTAGGAGCTTCTAATTTGTATGCAGGTAAATGTTTTTGCATTAATTGAAATAACTCTAAATAGTTTCCTAAATACTTATAATGCTCTCCATGGGTTTGTGGTGTTCTTCCGGACAAGGACGCAAAATCTTCTTGTGCTAGTTTAGTGCTGTCTTCTTTTATGTCAAATCGCTTGGTAATATAGGCAGGAGCTCCATTTTTAAAGAAGATTAATGCATTTTCAGCTGTTTCTATTCCGTAGATTTGACGGGCAATTTGCATGGTTAGGTGTTCATTGGCTGGCATCTGATCCGGCCTTTTACCTATGGAGGGAATTGGTTTTAGAATATAAGCACCACGTTCCTCTTCCTTTGCAAGTCGTAATTTGTTCTTATCCAGTAGAACAGAGAATTTTTCCTGAACCCCTGAAATGGACATCTGTTTTCGATTTTCTTCAAAAAGTTTATCCGTTTCAGGATTGGATGCTGGTGCATCATAAGGTAATATATGATACACTTTTTTACCCTGAAATACTCTTTTCAAGCAGGTTCTACTATAGGTGTCAAAACCTTCTGCTAAGGTTCCAGGACAATATTTTATTTCAGCTAAACTCATCATTTTTCTGTTTTAACAACTCTGACTGCTCCGATACTGTCGTATTTTGCGACAGTCATCAGTAAGCCGAAATAATCGTCATTATCTATTCTATTGTACTTGCATACTACTTGTTTATTAGATCCTTCCGGTAGCATGTTGTAAAAAAAAGGGAACAAGAATTTTGAATTAAATTCTTGCTGGTTTTTAGGTAAAGTAAGACTGATACCGGGCTTATTGGGGTCTGCCATCCAATTATCATTATAACGGAATGTAAAAGAACCGCCATCGTGTTGCATTAAGATGCCAGCTTCTTCCTCTTTATATACTATTGCTGCTTTTCTCATTAGCGATCTGATCTATTTTTTAATTTTTAAACTGATTTCTAAGCCTAGCACATCAGCCAGTTTTTGTAACGTATGCAGTGTAGGGTTTCCTTTTCCACTTTCAAATTGTTTTAATGTTCGTAGACCAACACCTGATAACTCGGCTACCGTTTCTTGGGTAACCTGAAGCATCTGTCTTCGCTCTTTTATGGTCTTTATTAATTCTTCAAAGTGCATTATATGGCTTTTTTTTATGTAAATATACATTTTAAATGTGTATTTACACAACAAAGTGCACTAAAGTGCATTTTTTAATGGAATTAGCTATTGTTGATTTGTTTTTTAATCAAATAGAGCATTATGTTGCACTTTTTGGGTTTGGAATTGAATTTTCTGTTTATTTTCAGTATAGGTGCTAACCACACTTGGCTGCTAGTTTGGGGAGTTGAGTAGGCAGACCAATAAAAAACACACCACTAACCCCTCTAACTCCCTATATTATTTTGTTTGGAGTCGTTGAATCTTCGCTTTCAAGAGGGGAATGAACCTGGTTAAACGGAGACGTTTAGACTCCAATATGCGCACTAAAGACGAAAATGGCACACACCCTTCGTCAAGCTCAGGATGACAGACACAGATGCAACGGATAAACGCAGATTTTTGATAATATCAATCACCTAAATAATAATAATAACCTGATGGGTGTAATTATCTACAACGTCAGTTCCGTTTATCCCGAACTTGTTTCGGGAAGTGTTTTTTACGAAATGTAATGTAGCAAAACTTCTCGATATGCTTCGCTACTCGAAGTGACGTGTATCGAGAATCGTTTTTAATACTATCAATCTGTGCTAATCTGCTAAAATCCTTTTAATCAGTGGATTATTTTTGTTTTTCAATACTTTAAATATGAATCAACTGTATTATTTCATAACTTTATACGTGTAAAATTATTTTGTTTAACTCCTAATTTTTGTACCCATGTATATCGTTCGTGAAATCTTTTATCTCCAATTTGGCCGTTATAAAGATGCCAAAGCTTTGATTGATGAGGCTACACAAGGCGGATTGTTTCCACAAACAACCGGAAATCGGGTTTTAACCGACTTTACGGGAGAAAGTTACCGACTGATTTTTGAATCGTCTTATGTCGCACTTGCGGATTTTGAAAAAGAACTCGCAAAAGACATGGGTACTGCGGATTGGAAACAATGGTATGAAAAATTCAAAGTCTTGGTTCGCCATTCTGAAAGGGAAATTCTCAAACAAATTTCCTGATTTATATTGCCAATCCCGATAGTGGATTTGCACCCGAGCGAGCTTTTCAGCCCTTTCTTTTATAAAACACGTTTTCTATTATTGTGCTGTTCCTCTTATAACCGCACTTCACTCATTGGGCTAACTATTGTGTGTAAATCCGAGAGGACGGGGTGAGTGAAGTTATGGTGTCAAATCTTCTTAGTTGCTCTCTAAATTTGTTTCTCGAATACCCTTATTAATCCAATTAATAAAATCATTATTTCGTGAATCGTCAACCGAAATCAGAACAATCGATTCACGAAACACCGATTCACGAATCCTCGATTCACGAGCAATCGATTCCCCTACTCAGCAGAAAAGTCAATTAGGTGTACACTGCTGCCTTTGTAAGGATTGAATGAGGGTTCGTATCTAAGGAATCCTTTTTCATTTAATTCTCTCCTGAATTTCTGATAAGTAGCTTTAGAATAAATTTTACTGCTTTGCATCACCTCATCTCTGGTAATGGTAATAGGATTTTGAAACCGATTTACGTTCCAAAATTGAAATAAGACCATGTATAAACTGATACGGGTAGGGTTGAGGTTCTGATCCTGCATAATACGGTCAAAGAATTCAGTAAGGTGTTTTAAGTAGTTCATGAGATAGTATGCAGTGTTGAGTAATCCGTGTTAAGTAATCCGTGATCAGGTATTAGTTTTTTTGCGGCTTTTGATACCCTATTAGTGTTATTGTGTTGTATTTTCTATGTAAGAATTTTTGTTTTTTGCTCTCTTGTTTTAGAAATCCTATGAAAAGGAATGTCAGGTATAATTCATTCCCTACAGGTGCCAGTGTGGATAGTGTTATCGTTTGTTTTACTGCTTCTTTATCCAGTATCAATTCGTTGCTGTAGGAGGTGTGGAAGGTGTCGTTTTCACAATCCCAATTGGATGTGGCCATTGCCAAATGAACATGAGTGGCTTCTGAAGGCCAATCTAAGTGCTCGCTTGCCAAGAAGTCAGTCAGTGTTATTGTTTGGCTTTGCTGATGCCATTGTTCCTTTATTTTAAGAACTTGGCGTAAGGCCCTTAGTTTGTTGCCCTCAAAAAATAACAACATTGATTTGCCTTCACTGGTTTTTAAACCTTCCGAGAGGGTTCTTTTCCCTAATGGATTGGTGGTGTCTTCTTGAAGAATACCGAATAGAAGTTTATTTACCCTACCTGCGAAGCTGCCATCCTTGGCGAGGTTGTTGAACTGTACTGCCAACTGGCGAAAAATAATTGATTTTTTTGCGCAGTGCCCGAATTCCTTGCCATGGTTGCGAATACGATCATATATGGGATTTTTATTGAACTCCAGGGATGTTAAGCTAGCTTCTCGTTTTGATCGTGCATAATTATTTCCATCGGCAGTTACTACAAAGTTGATATCATCGATTGTTCCTTTTATTAAAAAAGGAGCTATTACTTTTGCCATTTTTTTTAGTTAATTTTTTGTTGATTTTAGGGAGAAGTTTTATTCGTTAGCCAGAGGAGAGGGGAGTTTTTTTCAAAATTTCCTACTACTACTTTTTCTGTTATTAATGGGTTCGCTTGCTGAAAAATCGATTAGGTGTACGCTGCTACCTTTGTAAGGATTGAATGAGGGTTCGTATTTAACATATCCTTTTTCATTTAATTCTCTCATGCATTTGTGATAAGTAGCTTTAGAATAAATTTTACTGATTTGCATCACCTCATCTCTGGTAATGGTAATAGGATTTTGAAACCGATTTAAGTTCCAAAATTGAAATAAGACAATGTATAAACTGATGTGGGTAGGGTTGAGGTTCTGATCTTGCATAATACGGTCAAAGAATTCAGAAAGGTGTTTTAAGTAGTTCATTTTTTTAAAGTGAAAAGTGAAAAGGATATTATTTGAAAAAGTGTGGATGTAACTTGTACCCAATGTCATTAAGTTTAAGATAAACTATAAAATTATTTAAGATTTTTGATTAACGATTTTCGATTTCGGATGGAATAGACCTTCTAAAAATCAAAATACTTGTATTTATTAACACAAAATCTGCATTCAAAAATCTCTGAACTTAATGACAATTAGCTTGTACTTTGTTAAGGGACATTAATTTGTTGATGTCTTCGGAAGAATAAAATAGTATCCCGCCAACCTTTGCATAGGAAAGCGTTCCGTTGATGCGGAGGTTTTGAAGTGTGCCGTTTGAAATATTCAACAGTTGACGGACCTCGGTGGAGCGCATCCACTTTTGGGGTTTTACTGTTGTTTGGTTTTCTAAAATAGTTTTAAATTCTTTTAAAAGATCGATTTTGAATACTTCTAAATCTTCTGCGGTAAGGATTGATACAGCCATAAGGGAATGATTTGAATAATGGTTAATTTTATTTGAATCTAAAAAGACTTGCTTGCCTTTTAGTTTGACAAAAGTGATTTCTTTATTTTACTTTCGTTCCCTATACGCTTCGTAGTTACGATAAAATTTAACATTTTAATTAGTTCTAAGTCCTGATTTAAACTGTAAATGGCTCTTATTTTTTATTTCTACTCGACTATTTCAATTTAGTGTGTCATTTTATGGAATCTTTGACTCGCGGTTTAATTTCAATTACAATATTTTTTTGTCTTGATTGGGATTTGTCTTTATTTAGACATAAAAAATGCAGTAAATGTGACTTTTGAATTCATCACAGTACTGCATTTTGGTTTTTCGTAGTTACGAAGAGGTTACGTATTTTAGACTTCCTCTTCCTTATGAATTTTTTGTTTAAGGTTCAATGTCAGTTCTTCCAGAAATTTTGTTTTACTGCTTTTACGTCCTTTGATTTCAGAATAGGTTTTGTAGATATTGTCTAATTTGATATTAAAAAAATCTTCGAAAGAGGCGACTATGGTATTGATGTCGGCTGCACCATTATTTAACGAGCCATTGGAGTATAGCGCATAAATTAGTTCCGTAATCGCTGCTTTGGGAGCTGTCCATACCAATACTTTGTGTTTTTTTTCCTCAAACATCATTTCATTACCAGCATTGAGTTTTTGCATTGCTTCGCGGATGTAATGAATGAACCGGTTCATTGCTTTTACTTTAGCCCAAAGCATATCATGTGAAGTTGAGAATTCCGGAAATTGATAATAATCCGTCATGGGTGTAAAAGGGAAGTTGTTTCTGTGGTTTCTAGTGAAAAATTGATGATCCAGATAGGTATATCCTTGTTCCATGTAATGCACAAAATCTACGTTGCGATAAAAGAATTTATTTATTTTCCGCAATTCTTTTTCCAGAAATTCAATTTGGTACGCTCGTCCAGTTTTGGGTTTTCGTAATTCACAGGAATGAACTTCAGTAAAATAGATTAAATAACTCATCGGTACTGTTTTAATATTTTTAAAAAAATCAATTTCGCTTGAAACCGTTTCAAAATCTTTTTGCTCCACTTTATCCTTTATATTCGAGAGTGTTTCATTACATAAATTAATTCCCAAACTAGATTTTTTATGATTATTTTCAGGACTATTAATTATTGATTTGAGTTTTTTATCAAATTCTTCGACATTTATTTTAAACATACTGTCTCTTTGGGTTTACAATGGTTTAGGTTTATGTGTTGTTTCTATTTGTTTTGTCTTCGTTTTGTAGCGTACCCATCAATTCCATTGAAAAATTATCTCTTGCTTGGATATAGGCTACTTTTGGAATTATTGTAGCTCCCAGTTTTTTCTTTTCAAAAGTGGCTGAAAAACCAAAATCTATTTTTTTAAAGTTTAGTTCCTTGGCACGTTTAATTCCCTGATACAAAAGTTGTCTGTAAATTTGAAATTCTTTAGCATAATTATAATCCATTCCTATCAGAGATGGTGAATAAGTGTAATTATTGTTTTTATAGCAAAAGAGAGTGCCCACGAGCTGCTCCAGTTGTGGCTCATTCTTCTTGGCTTTTAAATATAGCATTATAAATTCCCAATTTGGGTCGGCAACCATGGCTATAAATACGTTAGGAGGATAGGTAAAAGTGTTAAAGGCGAGATTATTGTTTTTTACGTTTTTATAGAGTTGATAGATTTTTTCTGTTTCTAGTATAGTTAGTTTATTTTTTATTACTACATCAAAAGCCTTTTCAAAGGGAAGCACCTCTTCAATAAAATGGCGTTTCGAACGTGGGGAAAGATTGTTGGCAAAGGCTTGTGGAGTGTCCCATTCCAGATTTTCAACCACACAGGAGTCAGGCATATTTACTTTTAAGTAGCCTTGATTATGGAATATGCGATTCAATTGTTCATTCTCTTCAAAGTCCCTTAATACTAACATATCGGCATTTAAATGATTGTAAAGAGTTTCTATCTCTTGCAATAGCATTAGAATAGCTTCTTCTAGTAAGGGATGTGATGTATTGAGATAGCAATGATTTCCTTCTGTGAATAAAGAGCCCATTCCCAAAACTTTAGAGGTTAGATATAAAGGATTTTTTATTCTTTCCTCTTCTAAATGCTTTGATATTGATTCTGTTGCCATCATGTCGTCTTTCCACAGTCCATAAGTAAAAAAAGTGGCTATTACAGGAATTCCACTTTTGTCCGTGATGATGTAGTAGTGGAAGTCCCATTTGTTTGCAGGTTCATCAGAATGGGCAAAAGCAGTTTCTAAAAAATGAAGGCCATCCCAATCAAATGTGCTTTGTTGTCCTAGTAAATGATTCCAAGTAGATTTATCCATTTTTGATATCGATGTTTCATATTTCAGTTGTAACGAGGATTTGTCAACTATTGTGCCTATATTAGTATGGGTCTCGACCAAACCAAATGCACTTTGTATTTTGTTTAAGCTATTTCCTGTTTCTTTGAGCACGATGGGTAAATACTTTTCTATTGCTTCGACTAATGCTTTTATTTCTTCTTTTTGGTTGTGTCTCGAAAGTGTGATGCGAATCCCTGTGTTTTGAACAGGAACCGCTGGATATATTGCAGGATTGACAAAGAATCCTTCTTCGAATAGTTTTTGAACTAATTTATAAGAAGTTATTGGTATTGCCGTACCAAGGAAAAACACAGGTGAATCGTTTTGGACTATTATAGGTATTGCCGTTTGAGAAATTAATTCATTAAAATACGCTATTTTTTCGGCTAGTTCCGCTTGTAAAATGGTGATCTCTTCAGACAGGTGGATATCTGCAGCAGCTATGGCAGCAGCTACCGAAGCTGGTTCCAGTTGTGCGGAGAAAGTTAGTGGGCCACCAAAAACTTTTATTTTTTCGCGAAGCTTTGCATTTGGACAAAGTAAAACGGCGCCACTGGCTCCAAATGTTTTGCTTAATGTCCCCATAATCATCACATTATCGGGTATTTCTTTTAGTACGCTTAACACATAGCCCGTGCCGTTTTTTCCCTTCCAGCTCATTCCGTGGACGTCATCAAAATAAAGCTGCAATTGAGGATACTTTTTGCTTAATTCCATTAGTGCTGCAATCGGTGCATAATCTCCAAACATCGAGTAAACTCCGTCAGCCATGTACCAAATTTTTTTGCATTTTGACGCCAATTGTTTGATTTTATCTTCTAGCAAATCCATATTGCTGTGCTTAATCATTTCGACTGGAATACCTCTTAATTTGAGTAATTGGCAGGCAGTTTGAACACTCCAGTGGACCTGATGATCTAGAATGACCCCGTCTTCATCTCTAACCGCTGTTGGAATTACCGCCATATGCCCGAGGGTACTGTTCTTGGTGATAATAGGAGGAATACCGTACATAGACTCCATTTTAGCTTCTAATTCTGCATATAGGGGATTGGATATATACGATTTGGACAATGGAAATTGGGTTCCAAATTTTTGTATGGCATCCATAGCGGCTTCTTTTAGTCTGCTATCTTGTTCAAGACCTAGGTAACCCGTAGTTCCAAAATGAAACATTTCTTTGCCTTTTATTTGAATTGTTCTGCCATTTAAGGATTTATCCTCTGCATAAAGATGCATTACGCCCTCTTTTTTTGCTCCTGAAAATACTTCATCAACGGTGTCAATAAAGTTGTTGTGTTTAATTTTTGCCATAGTGTAAGGTTTTGATTATTTTTATAAAAGTGAGTATAAAAAATTAGATATTTTGACTTTTTTATGCGAAAATCCCTATATGACAAGTGATACTCCCGAATTGACAACAACAATGGTTAATTGTTGCTTTTTGTATTAATTTATTATTATATGTTAATTATTTATGAATAATATTTCATTTATTTGTACTTTTTTACTTAATATTATAATATGGAAACAGATAGCTTTGAGAATGAATTTGCCCGTTTTTGGATTGACGGGACTATTCTTTTTTTTATATATAAAGATAATGTCAAAATTAATTTGGCGGCAGCAGAATGTATTGTAGCAGATAGGATTCAGTTTCAAAATGATGTGGCTTATCCTATTTTTTGTGATGCCCGAGGTATTGTATCCATGGATAAACCAGCACGAGATTATTTAGCGAAATCGGGTTCGTTGCTTATTAAAGCAGTTGGTTTACTGGTCAACGAACAGGTTTCTGTGATGGTAAGTTATTTTTATCTTAAAATTAACAAACCCAGTGTTCCTACTCGGCTATTCACAGATCAATTGGCCGCGATTGTATTTATTTCCAATTATATTTAGTTTTATTAAAGACTCTTTTTAAATGCTAATAATATCCCATGGAAGATAAAATTAATCAATCGCGTATTAGGCCTATTCGCCAAATGTTACTTGAAATGGCGGTAGGGAATTTCAGCTATCGTATTCAGCGGAGTACAGCTGATGATGAAGTGGAATCCTTAATATTGCTGTTGAATATGGTAGCAGAAGAATTGAAATCCTCTTTTTCTCATCTGAGTTATGTAAATCCACACAACAGCTATAGTTCGTATGTTCAGGCCAGTTTTATTTTAGATTCCAATTGGATAGTAAAAAAGATAAGTACTGATGTGTCTATTTTATTGGGCTACAGTCCCAAAACGATTTATGGAGCCGCTTTTGAAATTATTTTATCAGAAGAATCTGCTGTCTCTTGGAATAACATCAAAGAGAAATTGTCAAATAATTGTAATTATTCAGAAAACTTGGAGCTGGTTTTTGTAAGCCAAAAGCAATTGCTTGTGCCTGCATTTTGTACTGTTTGCCGTTTTATGGATAGTAGTAAAATATTAATTAGCTTAGTTACAACAGTAGTTACAACAGTAGTTACAACAGCAGTTAAAGATAATGTTATTGATGATGATACTTCTGCAGCCCCTGTGATTTCGAGAAAAGAGTCCGTTTATCGTTTGTCTGATGCACAATTGATTCAACAGGTTTACGATTATATTTTAATTCATATTGATAGTCCTTTACCTAATTTAAAGGAGTTGTCTCATATTTTTGGCACAAATGAGTATAAGTTAAAATATGGTTTTAAACATTTATTTAAAACCAGTATCTATCAATTTTATAATGTAGAACGCTTAAAAAAAGCGCATTTGTTAATTGAGAATACTGGCATACCACTTAAAGAAATTGCCGCGATGACCGGTTTTATTAATTACCCAAATTTCTCAAAAGCATTTAGGAAATCATATGGCTATGCACCTAATAAAATTATAAGAAAGCAATAGCGACAGCCTTTTTTACTAGCTTACATACTATGCTGTTTTATAGGGGGTAAATAAATAATACCTTTTTGACAACTAAATAATACCGATTTGCAAAGCCTTAGTCTTTTGTTTATCGGAATTTTATATCGGATTAAATTATAACATTAAACGATATGAAACTTAATAACCGAACCCAAAATAGTATTGTAAACATAATATGCTCCCTTTATGCTTTACTATTTACTTATGCTGCCACAAGCAAACTTTTAGACTTTAATACCTTTCGTATCCAATTAGGTCAATCACCGCTGCTAAGTGCTTTTACGGATTGGATTTCGATTATCATTCCTGTAACCGAAATCATTATTGCTATGATGTTGTTGCTCCCACGACTTAGGTTTACAGGGCTTTTTGCAGCCTACTCGTTAATGGCTATGTTTACGGCATACATTTATATCATTTTAAACTACAGTTCATTTATTCCCTGCTCTTGCGGTGGAATACTGCAAAAAATGACATGGAACCAACACCTTATTTTTAATATCGGTTTTATCTTTTTAGCGGTAATTGCAGTATTACTTATGCCAATGAAAAGTATTTCAAATCAACGCAAAAGAGTGTAATCATGAACCTGAAATCAAAAATAATTATCCTATTAATCTGCACGACTTTTGGTGGCGCTGCCATTATTGTACTTTACAATCTTTCCGAAAATATCGCTCACTATCACAATACTTTCATACGTCGGTTTCCACAGCATACGGCACAGGAATTATACAGTGCCGATTTAAAATTTAATTCGTATTATTTTGCCGGAAAAGGTAACGGTAAAATATATCTTGGTAATTACACTGCACCCTTGCAAGTGTTGGTTTTGGATACTGCACTCAAGGCAAGAAAGATTTATCATATTGAACTGAACCAACAACATCTTCCAATCCAATCACCACTAATAAGAGTACTCGATCACAATTTTTACGTGTTTGAAGGTATTGTACCTTATATATTCAAAGGTGATATTAAGGATTGGAAAGCAACTTTAAAAATGAATAGCGGTCACTACTTCTCTCAGGTAGAGCCTATTGATTCTCAGAATTTAGCCATACGTTATATGCTGCCCAAAAGTGGCCAAAGTATTATTGGCAGCTTAAACCTTGCAGACACAATACAAACAAAATATGCCAGCTCACTTTTACAAAAACAATTTGATGGTGTTTTCGATACAGATGGAAGTCTACTTGTCAATCACGACCTCAATCGGATAATTTATGTCTACTTGTATCGAAATGAATTCATTGTAGCTGAACCAAATCTTAATTTGGATTACAGAGGCAACACTATTGATACCATAAGTCATGCGCGGGTTAAATTGGCAAAGTTTAAGGATAGTAATATGAAAACCTTTGCTGAACCGCCATTGATTGTCAATAAACTAAGTGCAGTTGATAAAAATTTACTTTATGTAAATTCCGCATTATCAGGATTGTATGAATCAGAGGAGATTTGGAAAATGGCAAGCATTGTGGACGTTTATGATCTGACGAATAAAACGTATCGTTCCAGCTTCGCAATTTACAATATCGGAAAGAAAAAAATGAGGAGTATGATAGTGTCAGGTACGTTTTTATATGCACTGATAGGCGACAAAATAGTATGCTACAAATTACGTGAACACCTTACCCAAAGTCGTTCAGCCAAAGAATATTCAAAAACTAAAAACTAATGAAAATATATCGGCCGATGTCAGGGATAAGATCGAAAACCTGTAAAAAAGAGTAGATCGTAATGATTAAATAATTTTATTATGAAAACAAATTTTTTCAAAAGACTCATGATGCCACTGGCAGTCATGGTGTTGGGTGTCGCTGGTGCTTTTATCACTACATCAATGAGTAGTACAAAAGCATTAGCAAATGTGCAGGGTTACAGATTTGTCTCTCAGGCAGATCCTTGTCATCTTGATTTGATGTGTAGTAATGTTGTAACGGCAAATGTCTGTACGTCAGGTAGCAATCAGTTATGGGGTAAAACGAATCCGAGTGCTGCTACTTGTCAAATTCCGTTGTACAAAATCCAGAACTAAAAAGTTTTAGATTATTTTAAAATGCAATGCAGTTCCCACATCCATAGGAACTGCATTGTTTTTTTTTACCGTAAAGGTCTAATGCGCTGCAAACCATTTCGGTTTTTCACCGTCTTTTAAATAATAGCCAAACCATTCTGAAATCTTGTTCGTCAAATCAATTTGATTTTCATGCCCTTGTATGACATGATTTTCTTTTGGATAAACAATCATGATATGTTCTTTTTGTAATCTTCGCAAGGCATGATAAAATTCCATCGTCTGATATGGATTAACCTGTGTATCTTCTGATCCCGTATACGATAAAAGTGGTGTGGTTATTCTTGATACTCCATTGATTGGTGAATTTTTTTGATACCCGTTGAAATCCTCAAACAAGGTTTTATTCATGCGGAACTGCTGATATTCAAAACGCCAACCGTTGGAATTCTTATTGCCAACGTTCTCAGATAAGTAAGCGCTTGTCATATCAGTAAGCGCAGCACCCGCCACAGCCACAGCAAACATATTGGTTTGTGTAATGATGAAATCGGTTTCATAACCACCATATGAATGACCAATCAACCCAATCTTGGTTTTATCCACGGGAGCAATCTTAATTGCGGTATTGGTTGCAGCAATAACGCAATCGGTAGCGGAAAAGCCGGGATTTCCAATTTCATAAGCAATATCAGGATACAATACAAAATAGCTCTGACTCGTAAAATTGGTCGCATTAAATGCCGACCCATTCAAAAGGCTTGGATTAGTATATGTGTGCAATTGTGCAGTCTGTCTTTGATAAATGTCAACAACCATCGGATAGCGTTTTTTAGGGTCATAATCAAAAGGATAACAAAGCACTCCTTTTAAGGCAGTACCTTTGGAATCTTTATATTCAATAAGTTCCGACTTTCCCCAACTATATTGGTAATGCTGTAAGTTACTTTTAAAAATTATTTTCGCTTCGCTGTTGTTGTTTAATAGTAAAGCGGGTGGCTCGTTAAAGTCTTCCTGTAAAAATATAAAGGCGTTGCTTTTTCGTGCCTTATGCAATTCAGTCACTAGCTTTCCAGTATATATTATCGGTCGGACCTCTTCGTTTTTATTGATTGTAAAATAGCCTGACCAGCTGTTATCTATGGCTTTAGCCTTCACAATTAAACTTTGGTTAGCTTCAAATGCTTTGCTCTTGGCAACCACACCATCAGAGAAGTCATTGGAATTTTTTTCAACTCTGTAAACTAGCTGTTTTTCTCTACCACGTGTTAATCTTTTGGCTGAACCTCCATCCGGGGAAAACTCCCAAATATCAAACTGGTCATAGATCAGAAATGATTGATCGTTACTATACCATCCTGAATTTCCATACGGCTGAGGCTCTTCAGGCTCGTCAATGGTCTTGTTGTAAAATGCAATATTTGATTTTTTTGTAATGTTGGTATGTTTTTGCGCTGCTATAGAATAAACCCACCAATTCCGATCCCTGAAATATAAAATATATTTTCCGCCGGGAGAAAAGAAGAAATATCCTTCTGTACCCAACTGCTTCTTCAAAAAACTGCTTTTTGAACCGGTCGATAAATCAGTGAGATAGTAGTCCCTGTCAGCTGCCTGTTTCCAAGTGGGCTTATTATCGTTATCATTGTACACTAACGCAAACTGTTGGTCACCATTTAAAAAAGCAGACGGTTGTAAATTATCCCCAACAACCAAAAGACGATCGCTATCAGGCCACCAAGCCGCAAGTCGTGGGTCATCCTCGCGAATGCCAAAACTATCCCGATACGAAAACAAATCCTTATCAGCAGCATTCCAAATCTGTATACCCGTACCATTGCTACCTTCGATAGTTTCAGTCTTTTTCCTCATGTTAAAAAACACCCGCTTCCCATCGTCAGAAATTCCGAGAGTTCCTATATAACAGGCCTCCAAGGCCATATCTTTGGGCCAGTTCAATGCTGTTGTCGTATCATATTGAAATAGTTTTTGCTCCTGCAATCGGTAAAATAAAACGGCATCGCCCGAAAAAGCTTCTGCAGTAATCACGCGACTCACAAAAGCGAGTGACCTTCCATCAGTCTGCCAAACCACATTTTGAAAGTGGTTGACTTCGCTTCCCGTTATGATACTTTTCACAAGCTTCTTTCCAAAGGAAATCAAACCGACAGTGCCGCCGATTGCATTCGAAACGCAATACCCCACCGCATCACACTTTGGGCTCATTGTAAACGAACTCACATCATCAGTGCTTTCCATGATCTCGCCATTCAAATTTCGGATTACAAGTTTCATTTTATCCCCATCGCCATGACAATAAAGAATAATATATTGACCGCCATCTGCAACTGCAAACTCTTGTATTTTTCCAAAATCCTGCATTTTACCGGAAGCCAAATTTAAAAGCCTAAAATTTTGTTCTGCCAACAGGCATCCAAACCACTTATCTCCGATGAATTTTCCATTATTTCCTTTTGCAAAAGCAAACGTTTTACTGGTAACCGTACTTTTAACAAATAACGTATCCATTCCCGATTCATACGACAACGAATAACTCACCCACTTCCCATAGTCAGAAATACTTTCTGCCTTTAGCGTACTCCATAAACCATAATCCGCCGGTGTCATTTGCCGAGTTTTTCTAAGCTGTCCGTTTACCGGACAGGCTATCAAAAACAAAATAAAACTAATCCAAATAATTTTGCAGTTGTAAATTGTTGTATCCATTAGTATCCTAAATTTTGAGGTAATAAATTTGGATTTAGGTTGAGTTCCGTTTCAGGAATGGGAAGCCGGACATCGTGCACATCCCAACCGGGTTTTATAGCTGATAAAACAGGCTGAATTAGATTGAGTCGCTTGAGGTCAAAAAAACGATGCCCGAACTCCGTAAACAATTCCAGTCTTCTTTCCTTCAAAATGGCATCAAGGATTTCTGCCTGTGTCAGTGCTGCTGTATCCGCAAGTCCAGCTGTGTGTCTTATTTTATTTAAATCTTCTCTAGCGCCTGTCAAATCGCCTGAATGTGCTCGTGCTTCTGCACGTATCAGATAAATTTCTCCAAGTCGGAAAATAATGGAATACTCGCTGGAAGTTCCCGTATTCGAATTTTTATACTTAAAGGGATGATACCAAATACTTGTTCCATCAGTAACTGATTCTGTCCAATGCACTTTTCGCTGGTCACTTCCAGTAAAAGCAGCCATAAAATCATTGGTCAGTGCCGATAATGGCGGTGGTCCAATCGTAAAATTAAAAGTCACGCTTTCCAAGGTATTCCCGCCACTAAATCCCGAAGCCAATTGCCAGATCGTCGAAGTGCTTTCTTTGAGGAAAATTTTGTCAAGGTCTTCTTCGTAAACATACAGACTCGTATTATTAATCACGGTCGAGGCTTCATCAGCAGCTTCATTCCATAAACCCGCATACAGGTTCACTCTTGCAAGTAGGGCGTGTGCGGCGTATTTATTTGGACGTACCCTGTCAGTGGTAAGATAATTTTCGGGTAAAAGTTGTATTACCTGTTCCAAATCAGCCTTTATGTTACCATAAACGGCATCAACTGGAATCCGTACCGCAACTCGGTTTTGCTCATAATTTGTTGTGGTGATAAAAGGAACATTACCATAGAGGTTGGTTAGGTAAAAATGGAGCAACGCTCGTACAAACAATGCTTCCCCTGTCAATTGTGCTTTATCGGCCGCGGTTAGTTTGACCGATTGTGCCACTCCTTCAATAACTGCATTAGCTGCATAAATCTGGTTATAGCTGTTGTTCCATAAATCTTTAACATCAGGATTCGAAGCGACTATCGAATTGTGATTAAACGCCACAGTTCCGCTTTGCGGATTACCATAGAAATCCAGTTCATCCGCATAGTTGCCAAGCAAATGCGATAGTCCGGAAGCCGAACCAGTCAGCATTCCCGCATCCCTTATTTTCGAATAGATATTGGTCATGGCCGCATTAGCAGTAGCCTTTTCCTCAAAAACGGTATTGGTAGTAAGCTGTGAGTTCGGCAGATCCACATTCACAAAATCATCACAGGCGTTCATGATTGTCGCAAATATCAAAAGGCTAATAGCTGAAAAGGTTACTCTGCAAATTGAATTCTTGCGATTCCAACTATATAAATTGGTATTGAATTTTTTCATCATTGTAAATTTTAAATTAAAAACTAAACTGCACTCCTGCTGAAAGAATGCGCAAAGGGGGTAAGTATCCGGCAGATTTAAACTCAGGATCAGCTCCATTATACTTCGTAAAAGTCAGCACATTTTGCCCTTCAAAAAACACCTTGCACTGCAAGTCTTTCAATGGCACATCATACGAAATTGAAATGTTTTTCAGTCGCACATAGGATGCGTCACTTACGGCACCGTCACTTTCAAAATATTTATAAAAGGCATCCACGGCGGCACTGTTGGCTCCGTCTGTATAAATGGGATAAGGAGTGCTATCGCCTGGATTTTGCCAATGATTCAGCACGCCAATAGGCTGGTTGTTTTGTGAACCGGGAAGTCCAAAATAAACAGAAGCGTTATAATTAATTTGCTTCACAAACTGGAAAAGGAAATCCAATTGCCAGTGTTTGTATTTCAGGGTGTTTTGCAGTCCACCGTAATATTTCGGGTTAAAATCCTTGATGGTTTTCTTATAATCGGCAGCATTAAGCAAACCATCACCATTTACATCTTCAAAAGTATACACACCCGTTTGCGGATCCACACCTGTAAAATGATACACTTTTTGGATATTCAGTGGCTCTCCGATGACCAGTTGGTTGGCATAGGTTGAGCCTTCCAAATTAGGGAATTTCAAAAGTTTGTTGCGGGACATTGTAAGGTTAATGTTAGTGCTCCAATTAAAGTTCTTTCCTTGTATATTCAAAGTACGAAGGGTCAGTTCCACACCTCTGTTCTGCACTGTAGCATCGAGGTTTGCTTGTAAGGAAGTAAATCCAGTAGTTCCCGGTAACGGTATTCCTGTTAACTGGTTTGACGAATGGTTGTTGTACCAAGCGGCGGTAAAAAATACACGGTCTTTAAAAAAACCTGTTTCGAGTGCCAGCTCAAATTTATTATTCGTTTCCCAGCCAAATTCAGGATTAAAAAGTCTTGTGGGTTCCAAGCCAACTATGCCACCGTAATTAATACCCGAAGAACCATAGGTGTTGAGATATTGGTAGTCTCCAATCTGATCATTTCCTGTAATCCCGTAGCTTCCTCTTAATTTTCCAAAACTTACTATGGCAGTGTCTTTAAAAAAAAATTCTTTCGAAAATAACCATGCAGCCCCAACCGCCCCAAAAGTGGCAAATTGCTTGCCGGGACCAAAACGGCTGGATCCGTCTCTTCGACCAGTTAGGTTTACAATATACTTTTCTTGCCAGTTGTAGTTCACACGACCAAAAAACGCCTGATATTTATATTCTGATTCCTCACTGACCATCGTAAAAATATTCGAAGCCGAAGCGAGATTGTAAATCAGGCTGTTGCTTGTAAATCCATATGCGTACTGTACCAATTGGTTGCCTTTTTGTGTTTGAAAAGTACTTCCCAGTAGCACATCCAATTTCCCTTTACCAATACTTTTATTCCAGTTTAGTTGTGGCTCAATAATCCATGATTTACGTTCCGCCCCGCCGGCAATCAGCGATGAAAATTCAGGTCCCCATCCAAAGGCAGGATTAAACATAGTCGATGGGTTCGCAGTGGTTTCTTTTCCGGAAAGTGTGGTATATCCAAAACTCGATTTCAATTGTAAGCCGTCAATCAGCTCATAGGACAACATCATATTTGCAATAAGGTCATTGGTCGTGGATTCATATTTTCCTTCCAGATTCCTCAATGGATTGTTGAAGGTGTTGTTCTCCCAATTCAGAGTGCCGTCTGTCTTATAAAGCGCGGGAGCATTGGGTGCGATATTCACGGCTTCTCTTATAAGATCCAGTCGGGGTTGGTTGTTGTTCTGCATCGTATAACCTATCGATACATTCGTTTTGAACTTTTTATTCTCCGATTCATGGTTTACGTTCAGATGCATATTCCCTTTTTGATAACTAAAGTCACCAGGCAGAACCGTTGTCTGTTTGTTATAATTCCCGCTGAGTAAAAATTGTGTTTGTGGGGAACCGCCAGAAAGAGAAGTTTGGATATTAGTGATGTCGGCAGTACCGCCCATCAATTCCATTTGCCAGTCTGTATAACGTTTTTGATCCCAAGTCCCGTTAACGTCATAAGCATAATTGGGTATTGGGGAAATAGCGTCATTTGCAAAAGCTTCTCTTCGCATTTGCAAAAATTGCTCCGTATTCATTAAATCCATGAAGTGGGTTACAGTCCCAATACCTTTGGAAAGGTTGGCAGAAAACCGAGTTTTACCTGCTTTACCTTTCTTGGTAGTAATAAGTACAACGCCGTTGGCACCGCGCGAACCATAAATTGCAGTGGCATCCGCATCTTTCAAAACCTCTATGCTTTCTATCTGGTCGGGATTGATGCTGTTGAGCGGACTTGGTTGTGTTGGCAACACAGCGGAATTAATTCCGGAACCGATAGGATCCGATGAATAAGGAACCCCGTCAATAATATATAAGGGACTGTTTCCGTTAGTGCGCAAACTATTTTGCCCCCGAATCTGGATATCAAATCCTCCTCCGGGAACTCCAGTGGTTTGGGTAATATTTACTCCCGCCATTCGCCCTTGCATGGTAGCCAGTACGTTTGTAACGGGTTGTTTTTCAATATCCTTGGTTGAAATTTTGGCAATACTACCTGTACGTTCACTTTCCTTAACGCTATAGTAGCCCGCATTGACACGGACTTCCTGAAGTGTTGTTGCATCTTCCTGTAGTTTGACATTTATTGTAGTGCGTCCATTTATTGTTACTATTGCTGTCTTGTAGCCCATAAATGAAAAGACAAGCGTATCTGTTAGGGTGGCAGATATTATATATTTTCCATCAAAATCAGTAATGGCAATTGTTTTCGTTCCTTTTATGGAAACGGTTGCTCCTGGTATTGGCCCATTAGCATCAGAAACGGTACCACTGACTTGATGGGTTTGTTGTTTGAATTGCCACCAAGGCACAAGGGCGCCAAGTTTTGTTTGATTTCTTGACAATTTGTGTATTGCTGGATTATTTGCTAGGGCAGGAGTAATGGACAAAGACAAGCCCAAAATAAAGGGGTATATAAATGCCTTCCAAGGCCTATAAACTGAAAAATTTTTCATAATATTGGTTATTGGTTAAATGAAATGTGAGTTTTGTTTTGCTATGGCTCTCTAGTTAGTTTGGCGACGAGTTAGAGGGCATTTTTTTTTTTGAGTCGTGATTCAAAAGTTAAAAGTCGTGAGACAAAAAAGGAATAACGAGTTTCAAGTAGGTGACAACGTGATACGGAGTTTTTTTTATTGCATAGGCACTTGGATTTAAAGGTTTTTTTTAAGGAAGTACACCGCCGTTGCCAGTTGCAGCCCAACGCCGGCAGTGTGTTTCCAAACTAACTAATTCACTAAATTAATTTGTATGCGAGACTTTAAAAAGGAAGCGATGCTAAGAATAAAAGTGAGTGACTTTTGCGCATAAAAAATGGCATGGAACTCAGCTTATATCGTTTTTCAAGGTACTGGTATACCCTACGCACGAATAAGTGAGCCCACGCCATGGGACGTGAGCATCTTACTTATCATCTCGAGCGTTTAAAAATTACCAGTTTTTGAAAACGAGATTCTAAGCGAATGCTTCAAATATTTTATATGAAGAATCGCAAAAATAATACTAATTCTAATAGAATGTGGGTATAAAGATAAAAAATAAAATGACAAATACGTCATTGTATAAAAATATTTTTCTGATTCAATTTGAAATACGATGGAACAGATAAAAAATGAAAAATTATTAAGTGCAGTAAAGCTAGTTTTAAAAGAACTTCGTGCTAAAACTGGCTTGACTCAAGAGCAGGTAGCAAACAATATAAAAGCTAATAAAGATTTGTCAATTCATATTGGCCGTAATGAAACCGGAAATCAGAATATGACTGTGAGTACTCTTTATGAATTGTGTGAATATTATAAAGTGCCAATATCTGAATTTTTCAAACAAGTTGAAGAAGTTGATAAAGGATTGAAAATAAAAGATATAAATAAGTAAGATGCTGAGAGGCATCTTTTTTGTTTATTAGCGAGCGAGAATACTTGTCAATTCGGGATTATTAGTTGTCAATAAAGGAGTTTCTGATTTACTCATAAATTAAATAGTTTTTAAGCATTCTATATTTGAGGTATGGAATGGTATGAAATAATAGTGGTAGTTGTAAGATGGTTTATAGGTCTTTACTTGAGAGGGGAGTTTTATGAGTTTAGGAGGGATTATAATAATAATAGTAGCTGGAGGAGTAAGAAATAAAATATACAGAATATGAAATGCCCTCAAAAAGGATCTAACTTTTTGGGGGTATTTTTATTAGTTGAAAAATCAAGGATGATATTGACTTTAAGGATTCGCTATTTATTGAACTAACCGAATAATTTCCGTTTTGGTCCTCCCGAAGCTTCGGGACTAAAGGGAGACGAAAATTTAGAACTATCCTCTTCTGTCAATAGCACAAAAGTTCTCGTTACAAGTTTTATGGCTACTTTTGTCTTTAAATAGGGAATCTTAACTTCGCTATAAAAATCATTCGAACTGCTGCTTTCAAGATAAATTTATTAAGGTAAAAACAGATGAATACGCTTCGAATGTGTCAATGTTGTCGATTGATTGTTAATTATTGTTATTATTTATAAAGGAATAGTATATTCGCTGACAAACTACTCTTATTAACAAATGGGCATTGCCTTAAACTGTTAGTTAGAGTCGCGAAGCGTGCCCGGAACTTTCGTTTTTCTCCTTTGTAAGTATTAATTTATGAGGACAATTGCTCAACATAAATGCATTGGGACGTCATTTTTTAAGTAAATAAAAAGTACAAATTATTTATATTTGCTTCTTAATGAAATCATTTAGTAAATAAAAAAAATATCTCTCGTCTCCCGACTGCGCTCGATATGACACTCATGAGAAAATAAAATAATGGCTAGAATTTTAGCATAAACCAATGAACCAACCCGAACATACCAACACCACATGGCTGTTTGAAATAACACCCAAAAATAAATTTTTCTCGCTCAACCTTAAGGAAGTCTGGCAGTACAGGGATTTACTGATGCTTTTTGTAAAAAGGGATGTGGTAACGGTTTACAAACAAACTGTTTTAGGTCCGCTTTGGTATCTTATCCAGCCGCTGTTTACCTCAATTACTTTTACTATTATTTTTAATAATTTAGCCGGAATCGAAACCGGCACTGTTCCTCCATTCTTGTTTAATTTAGCAGGAATTACAGTATGGAATTATTTTACGGCCTGCTTAACAGGAACCTCAAATACTTTTGGTGCTAATGCAGGAATATTTGGCAAGGTATATTTCCCCAGATTGATTGTACCTATTTCCATAGTGATCTCTAATTTAATTAAATTTGGAATCCAATTCTTTATTTTTATACTATTTTATCTCTATTATTATAGTCAAGGAGCAGCTATTAGTTTAAATCCTTCGGCGGTGTTTTTTCCTTTACTTATTGTTTTAATGGGAGTTTTAGGATTGGGATTGGGGATGTTTATTTCGTCTTTGGTCACTAAATACAGGGATTTTAGTTATTTAATTGGATTTGGTGTGCAATTGCTGATGTACCTTTCTGCAGTAATGTATCCTTTGGCGTTGATCAAAGAAAAAATACCGCATTATGCGTGGCTGGTGCAATACAATCCTTTGGCGTATATTATAGAAACGGCACGTTATATGCTATTAAATGTAGGGCAGATTTCTATGTTAGGATTGGCCTACACTATAGGAGTTACGATAGCTCTGCTGTTGGTGGGAATATTAATATTTAATAAGACCGAGAAGAGTTTTATAGATACGGTGTAGGATCCTCCCCCCGGCCCCCTCCGAAGAAAAGGGAGTCGATGCGAAGTATTTGCTATGGTAAAGAGCGCTAAAAAGTAAAATTTTGTTTCTGTATTTCAATAATTATTGGGATTCAGTAAGCGAAGCGGTAGCACGATTTTAGATAATTATGTTTTCTCAGGTAGCAAATCCTAAAAATTGATTCGCAAGCATCAATTTGCGTAACTAGAACAATGAATAAATAAAATGAGCAAAGACATCATTCTCAAAGCCGAAAACATTTCTAAGCAATACCGCTTGGGCCAAGTGGGAACTGGCACGCTAAGTCATGACTTGAACCGCTGGTGGCATCAAATACGTGGTAAGGAAAATCCATACCTAAAAATAGGCGATGTCAATGACCGAAGCACAAAAGGTTCTAGCGACTATGTTTGGGCATTACAAGATATTAATTTTGAAGTAGAGCGTGGTGAAGTGCTGGGGATTATAGGTAAAAACGGAGCTGGAAAATCGACGTTGCTAAAAATATTATCTAAGGTTACCGCACCAACCACGGGAAGCATAAAATCTCGAGGTCGTATTGCTTCGTTACTCGAGGTAGGAACAGGTTTTAATGGCGAAATGACTGGTAGAGAAAATATCTTTTTAAATGGTGCTATTTTAGGAATGACCAAAAAAGAAATCGCCTCAAAACTTGACGAAATTATAGATTTCTCGGGTTGTGAGCGTTACATTGATACTCCGGTAAAGCGTTACAGTTCTGGAATGACGGTGCGTTTAGCCTTTGCCGTAGCCGCTTTTTTAGAGCCAGAAATTTTAGTGATTGATGAGGTTTTGGCAGTAGGTGATGCTGAGTTTCAGAAAAAAGCGATTGGGAAGATGCAGGATATTTCTCGAGAAGGAGGAAGAACGGTTTTATTTGTGAGTCATAATATGGCGGCGGTAAGGAGTTTGTGTACAAAAGGGATATTGTTGGAGAACGGAAAAATAGTCTTTGAGGGAGGCATTGAACCCTTGTTGAATTTATATTTAAAATCTAACCAGAATCGTAATTATTGGAAAGGTGAAGACGGGGATAAAAGTATGAGATTATTGAATACTGAAATCTACAATGAATTAAGGAGTAAAAACTTAAAAAATACAGATCTAATTCACATCGTTTTAAAATTTGAAATTGGAGAAAAGTTTAAAGATATAGTTATAGGGGCAACTATATGTACACCAACGGGCAACCCTATTGTGGGTTTATTATACAATGATTACAACAATTTAAATGAAATATTACCGGGTACGTACGAAGTAATATTTACAATACCCTCTTGTAGTTTAGCAACAGGTGATTATGAAATTGAATTTAATTTATCAATTCCTTTTGTTAAAAAGTATACATGTGAAAAATCTAATTTATCATTTGCCATTACTGCCGAGAGCGACTATGGGAATAGATTTTATGTTGAAAATAGTTTGTTTTTAAATTCAATAATTAGGCCCAATTGGTTTAATTCAATTAATAAGATTAATTAATAATTATGTCACAATTTCAAGATTATTTTAATAATAATACGGGTAACTGCATTCATAAATGGATTCATTATTTTGACATATATGATTTCTGGTTCAATAAGTATAAAAACAAACCAATAGTTATTTTAGAAATTGGTGTTTATCAAGGGGGATCTTTAAATATGTGGCGAGATTACTTTGGTGAGGAAGCTCAAATATTTGCTATAGATATTAATCCAATGTGTAAGCAGTTTGAGACTGAAAAAACAAAAATATTTATTGGCTCGCAAGAAGACAAAGAGTTTTTAGCTTATGTTAAAACGCAGGTGCCGAAATTTGATATTTTAATAGATGATGGAGGACATACAATGAATCAACAAATAGTTTCATTTGAGGAACTGTATAGTCATATTAAAGACGATGGTTTATATTTATGTGAAGATCTGCACACTTCGTATTGGAAGGAATATCAGGGAGGTTATAAAAACCAAAAAAGTTTTATTGAATACAGTAAAAATTTTATTGATTTAATAAATGCTTGGCATTCAAAAGATCAGCGACTTAAAGTGATTGACTTTACAAAAAACACATATTCATTGCATTATTATGATAGTGTTTTGGTTATTCAAAAGAAATTAATGAAACCTCCAATTTCTGAAATGAAAGGTGAGATTATTATACCAATTGACAATTTTCCAATTCCAAAAATAGAAGAAAGCTTTACAAGCGCAATTAAATTTGCGATTAATAAGATTTTAAGAATAAATTCTATTAATAAGGCCTATAAGTCTAAAGGATTATATGGTTTAATGATTCTTGTAAATGAGAAGATTTTTTCAAATAAAAATAATATTAACAGATAGTTTTTAAGGGTAAAAACAATGATTTCCATAATAATATGTTCCAGAAAAAATACTATTCCAAATGATTTATCATTAAATATTGACAAAACCATCGGCCGTGAATATGAATTGATAGTTATAGATAATGCAGAAAATCAATATTCAATTTTTGAAGCTTATAATTTAGGAATTGAAAGAAGTAAGGGGGAGTATTTGTGTTTTATACATGATGATATTTTGTTTCACACACAAGGCTGGGGTAACATAGTCAATGAGATATTCAAATTAGATGAAAATATAGGTCTAATTGGTGTGGCTGGCAGCGAAGTGAAAACTAAAATGCCTTCTGGTTGGTGGAACTGTCCAGATAATTTGAAACATATTAATATTATACAACATATTTCTATTGAGAAAATTGAAAATTGGTTGTATGGTTTGAAAAATGGGGTTGTTCAAGAAGTGGCGGTAATTGATGGTGTATTTATGGTAATGAGAAAATCCAAAATACGATTTAACACTAAACTGAAAGGTTTTCATAATTATGATTTGAACCTTTCTCTAGAAACTTTAAAAGCAGGGAAGAAAGTTGTTGTTACAAAAGATATATTAATCGAGCACTTTTCAAATGGTGTCATAGATATTTCTTGGTATGTTTCTACTTTAAAATTTCATAGAATTTACAATTCATTTTTGCCAGTAGTTGTTTTTGAGAATAAAAAGAAATTGAAAGAGCTACAAAAGACGGAAATAGATAATGGACTGCAATTTATCGATGCTTTTTTGAATTATCAATTTGATTTTAAAATCTTAATATATTTTGTACTTATTTTTCGAGAGTCAAGTTCAAAGTTTAAAGTTAAAATTTTTAAAAAAATTATTAAATTATATATTCCAAATAAAATACTCAAGAAATAAATGTCCAATAGCATTAAATTCCTAGCCTATTATCTTCCTCAATTCCATCCTATTCCTGAAAATGATGCTTGGTGGGGAAAAGGATTTACAGAATGGACAAATGTAACTAAAGCGAAACCGTTGTTTAAAGGGCATTACCAACCTATTTTGCCAGGGGAATTAGGGTTTTATGACTTAAGATTACCGGAAGTGCAAGAACAGCAAGCTAAATTAGCTGAGGACTACGGTATTGATGGTTTTATTTATTACCAGTATTGGTTTGGGAATGGTAAAATGCTTCTGGAGAAACCCGCTGAAGCGATGTTGAAAAACAAAAATATCTCACTACCATTTTGTTTTTGCTGGGCAAATGAAACATGGAAGGGTATTTGGCACGGTTTAGATAATCCTTATGTTTTGATAGAACAAACTTATCAAGGAGAAGAGGACTACATCGCTTATTTCAATTATTTGCTTCCTTTTTTCAAAGATGAAAGGTACATAAAAGTCAATAATAAACCGATGTTTCATATTTATCGACTGGACCATATTCCTGATCTCAACAATTTTATTGAAATCTTTAACAAATTAGCAATTAAAATGGGGTTTAATGGAATCCATTTTGTTGCGACAGGCAATGTGGATTCAAAAAATGTAATTAACAATGAAAGTATTTATGGGGTAGTGGGTATGGACGTTTTTAATGACATCAGATATCAGCAAAAAACTTATTATGACAGACAATCATTTCTAGGTAAATTAGAAAATAGAATACTCGCAAAAAGCGGGTATACTGATGTGGTGGAACATAGAAAAAAACCTTTAATATTGGATTATTCTAAAGGGATCATGAAATTTAATGTTTTATTTCCACATAGTAAGTATATTCAATGTGTTTTTCCTAACTGGGATAATACTGCCCGTTCTGGTTTACAATCTTTGATTTTTAAAAATGCAAATCCGCAAGCTTGGTTTAATCATTTTAATAACGCTATCAAGGAATTAAAAAAAAATAAAGCTAATCCGCAATTGATTGTTATTAAATCATGGAATGAATGGGCAGAAGGAAATCATTTAGAACCAGACGCTAAGTTTGGGAGAGAATGGTTAGAAGTAATCCAAAAAATAAAAAATCAAATATAATGAACCCCCTAGTTTCCATAATAATCCCTACTTATAACCGAGCACATCTCATTAGTGAAACCTTAGATTCTGTCGTAGCACAAAGTTATATTAATTGGGAATGTATTATAGTTGATGATGGGTCAACGGATAATTCTTTAGAAATCTTTGTGCATTTTAATGAAAAAGATAGGCGATTTTTTTACTACGATCGTCCAAACTCAAAATTAAAAGGACCGTCTTCCTGTCGAAATTATGGGGTTGAAAAATCCAAAGGTGAATATGTTATTTTCTTAGATTCAGATGATTTGCTTAGCATAACATGCTTGCAAGATAGAATAAATTTTGCTTTACAAAATTTACAATTTGATTTTTGGATTTTTAAGATGGTAGCTTTTATTAAAAATACCGATAATATCAAATTTGTATATAAAAAAATGGGTGTTGGAAATGAAAGTATTTATTGCAGGCAAGAATTTATGAAAGGAAATCATCCATTTGTGATTACTGCGCCGCTCTGGAAAAAAAATGTATTAATCGAATTAAAAGGGTTTATGGAGAAAATGACGATGATTGAAGATCCAGAATTACATTTAAGAAGTTTGAAAAAAGGGTATCAATTAAAGTTTGCTAATTTTGAAACTCCAGATTGTTTTTACAGACAAAAAATAAGTAGCAATTTCAGAAAATCTAAAACGGAGGTTAAAAATAATTACATTTTTTTTAACTTACATTTAGAAAAAAATGAAAAAGATTCAATTTTTTATTTTAAAAAAATGTTTAATATTTTAATTTTTGATAATTTACACTTTAAATATTTTTTTTTATTTTCTTTTTTGGCGTATAAGAAAGGTATTTTCAATCACAAAATTATGTTTTTTGGTACTATTATAATATTTTATCATTTAACTAAATTAGCCGCTTTTAAGGGAATCGGATATAATTACTTCAAAACTCAATTCAATAATTTTTGAAAGTATGCATAAACCATTTCTTTCCATCATTATTACCTGCTACAACCTCGGCGAATTTCTTCAAGAAGCAATTGAGAGCGTACAAGAATATTGTAATATTCAAGAATACGAAATCATAGTAGTCAATGATGGTTCAACAGATGCGTTAACCAATCAAATTATTGAATTGATTTCTAAAAATGACTTGTCGATTACACTGATAAACCAACCTAATTTAGGTTTAGCTAAAGCAAGAAACAATGGAATAAAAGAGTCCAAGGGTGAATTTATCATTATACTTGATGCCGATAATAAGTTGCGACCGATTTTTTTAGAAAAAACAATTGAAATACTAAAAAACAATCAAGCTATTGACGTTGTTCACGGTAACGCTCAGAATTTTGGTAATAAAAACACAGTATGGCAATCAAAGCCATTCGATTTTAAGGAAATGTTGCTTAATAATTATATTGATGCGTGCGCTGGTTTTAGGAAATCAACATGGGAAAAACTAGGTGGTTATGATGAAAATATGCCATTAATGGGTTTTGAAGACTGGGATTTATGGTTACGTATGGGAAATTCAGGTTGTCAATTTAAATACGTTGATGAGATTTTTTTCGATTATCGCGTGCGAGATCATTCAATGCTTAGTGACGCTTGGAAAAAAAGAGATGTTTTACTGAACTATATTTTCAGTAAAAAAGAATTAAAGCATCTATATTATTTTCGTGAATGTTTGATTGAAAATAAAAAACTTAAAGAGGAGCCCTCTATGAATCGTATTACTAAAATCATTTTAAAAAAATTAAAGCGAAAGTTAAATTTCTAGATGTACAATTATAAAAAAATATTATTTACAACCGAGAATATTTGCTGGGGTGGCAGTGAGTTATTGTGGTCGAAAACTGTTGTAGAATTAGTTTCAAATAATTTCAAAATCGGCATTTGTATTGATGATAGGCTTGCAATTCCAGATGAAATTAACATTTTACAAAGCGAAGAAAAACTCAAGGTTTTTAAATTTTCAAATGCTGATTTATCTTTTTATAAAAGAGTTTTAAATCGCTGTTTACCTTATAAAAATCGATTCAAGAAAAAAAATGAAAGACTATCTTTTATATTAAATTTTAAACCTGATTTATTAGTTATAAATCAAGGTTATAATTTTAATGGAGTCGATACAATGGCATTCGCAGTAAGAAATCAACTAAAATATATAACAATTTCGCATGCTGTAAATGAAGGATTATGGCCTAATATTGTTTTGAGGAAAAAGATGAGAATGGGTTTTGAGAACAGTGTTGCCAATTACTTCGTCAGTGCCGATAATCTTGTGGTCACTCAGAATCAATTGGGCTTTTTTCTTGATAACGCTGTAGTTATTCGAAATCCTTTTAACGTATCTCATAGTATTGACTTAGATTTTCCTATCCAGAATGATTTTCATTTAGCGTGTGTTGGTAGATATGATTTTTTTGCTAAAGGCCAAGATGTTTTGTTGCAAGTTCTTTCATCTGAAAAATGGAAAAAAAGAAATCTAATTGTCAACTTTTATGGTACCGGAAATGATTTAGAAAATCTAAAAGATCTTATAAATATGTACCAATTGAATAACGTTTTTATTCACCCTTATACCGAGCCAATAGATATTTGGCGAACAAATCAGGGATTAATTTTAACCTCGCGTTTCGAGGGATTACCGCTTGTAATTGTTGAAGCAATGCTTTGTGAAAGAATAGCTATTGTTACCAATATAAGTGGAAATACAGAATTAATTACTGACAATCTAAATGGATTTATAGCTGCTGCACCAAGACCAGAGTATGTTGATGAAGCTTTAGAAAGAGCTTGGCAACAAAGGTTAAATTGGAAGACTTTAGGGACCAATGCAAAAAAAGCGATTATAAATCAAATTCCAGAAAATCCTGCTTTAATTTTTGCTGATAAGTTGGTAGCAATTTTAAATACAATCTAAATGTATTATAAAGTCTATTTTATTTTAGCTCACAAAAACCCCAATCAAATTCTGGAATTAGTTTCTCTTTTAGATGACGGAAAATCATTTTTTTTCATCCATATTGACAAGAAAGTTAATCAAGATAAATTTCAAAATTTATCTAAAAATTTAAAAGTTTATTTGATCAAAAAACGTGTAGAATGCGAGTGGGGCAAATTTAGTTTAGTCAGGGCCACATTAAATGCAATGGTTGAGGTGAATGAATTTATGAAATTAAATTATTTCATGGATACATATCACTTCATTATGCTGTCAGGAGAAGATTTACCATTAAAAGCTAATCACGAAATTCATTCATTTTTAGAGACAAATCAGAGCATCTCTTTTATGCATCACTGGCAGTTACCCTATGAAAAATGGTGGGGAGGTGGTTTTTTTCGCTTAGAAAACTTATTTTTATTTGGATATAAAAAAAATAAAAAACTTAATTACTGGATAAATAACATATTTAAAAAAGTGGGAATGGCCTTTTTGAGCCCTTTAAATCGGTTTAAGAAACAATATCCACAGTTTACAATTTATGGTCATAGTCAGTGGATGATATTGAACCACGATTTAATAAAATTTGTGATAAAAATTAGTAACGACAATTCTAAATTCAACTCCATTTTTAAATACACACTAGCATCTGACGAATTGTATTTTGCCACTTTAATTTTAAATTATGATATTCAGCAACAATTTTCTATCACAAATATCTCTAAACATTTAATTCATTTTAGTAAAGCTGAACCAAATCCAGCATACTTGACAGTTGAAGAGCTAGAAAATAATATTAAATGTGATTTTCTATTTGCGAGAAAATTTGATTTGTCAGTAAATCAAAGTGCTATAAATTTCATTAAAGAAACTATTATTAAATGAAAAAATTAGCTGTATTAATGCCAGCTTATAACTGCGCTGTCTATTTGCGTGAAAGTATTGATTCAATATTAAATCAAACCTATTCTGATTTTGATTTTTACATATACGATGATTTCTCAACTGACGAAACTCAAAGTGTCATTCATAGTTATACTGATAGCAGAATTTTTTATATAAAAAATGATAGAAATCTCGGTATTGCAGCAACCTTAAATTGTGGCTTGGATTTGTTATTGCCACAATATGAGTTTATTGCCAGAATGGACGCAGATGATTGGGCATTTCCAGAAAGATTTCAAAAACAAATTGACTTTATGGAAATGAATCCCGAAATCGCAATGTCCGGCACTCAGGCTTACTGGCTAAAGAATATGAATGAATTAAGAATAATTAATTGGTTACAGCCAGAAAATTATAATTACATAAAATTGTATTTACTTTTTTCAGCTTCTTTTGGACACCAAACGATTATTTTTAGATCAATCTTAATAAAGAATTACTTTCGATACAACATTAATATTAAAACTTGCGAAGATTGGGAATTATGGACTAAGATCGTAAAAAAAAATATTATAATTAATTTGCCAGATTTCCTAAGTAAGAATAGAATAGTTTCAACTAGTAATCATCGGTCTTCAGAAAATGCAGTGTTACATCTAAAAGAACGATCTATTATACTTTCAGAGTACTGGAAAACTTTCAATATTATTCTTTCACCCGATCAAGTATATGAGTTATATTATGAAACGAGTGAAAGCGTTAAAGAAAATTTTTATCTGAAACTAAATATCTTGATTGATTCGTTTAATAGTCTTTTTTTAAATTATCATCAAGAATTAGTCACAGAGGATAAAGAACAATTTAGTTACATGCTCGCTCGGAAAGTATTAGACTTATGGAAACGTTCAGGAAAGAATAGATTAAATCCAAAAATTTGGATGTTAATTTTAATCAGAGTAAAATTTATAAATAAATTGAGATTAATTCGAAGCCAGATAAATTAGATGAGAAACGAAAGAATCAGTCTTTTAGATAGTTACAGAGGAATTGCCATTCTAATGGTTATTTTCTACCATTTTTTTTCGAGGTGGATCGAATATTATCCATATCAAAACAAATATGATTTTTTTAGACTTGGAAAGTTTGGAGTTCATTTTTTTTTTATGATCAGTGGCTTTGTTATTTTCTACACTCTTGACAACACCAAATTTTTTTTACAATTTTGGTGGAATCGATTTCTTAGATTGATACCATCTATGTTTTTTGCTTCAATAATTACTTACTTAATTTTTATATTTTTCGATGATAAATTACTTTTCCCAACAAGCCATCAGGTTATAAATGTTTTTGTTAGCCTTACATTTATTCAGCCTGATTTAATTTCTTCATTAACTGGCTATCAATTTGATTTTAATTACATTAGTGGTTCCTATTGGAGTCTTTGAATTGAAATTCAATTTTATATTTTTGCATCTTTTTTTTACTTCTTTGTTTCAAAAAAAGAATATTTTTGGTTTTTTGGCACTGCTATTTTACTTGCTGTCTTTAGCTGGCTTTTATCACATATATACACTAATGATTACATAATTTTAAAGTTAAAGTCTTTGATGACAATTTTTAATTTAATTGATGCACTTCCTTTTTTCTGTTTGGGTTCGGCTTTTTATGTGTTATTTAATAATCGAGCGAGACAAATTAGAAATTCAAACTTATTATTATTTGTTTTTTTCTTCTTTTCTCTTTTTTTAATTTTTAATAGTATTTATGATTCTGGTAAAATATTGTTGATACTGATCTTCCTCTCTTTATTTTATTTAATGATTTACAGACCAAATAAAATAGCATATTTGGATAATTTAGTATTACATAAAGTAGGAGTGTCGTCATATTTCTTATATTTAATTCATGAAAACATTGGAGTATTATTGATAAATAAAAATTTTATAAATTCTAATTATTTGTCTGTAATAATGCCTCTTTTTTTTATTCTCGTGTTCGTAATTATTAGCTTTCTTTTTACAAAAGATATTGAGATTAAGATTATTAAGTTTTTTAGAAATCATGTTAAATTTTAAAGACATTGAAAGCATCAATACTTATTGTTTCTAAAAACAGAAAAGAAGAATTACTTAAAACTTTAAGAATTATTGATTCATTAATTGATAAATCTGCGGTTGAGGTTTTAGTTTTTCTCGATGGTTGTACCGATGATTCGCCTAGTATTATTGATGAATTGAGCTGGGTCAGGTTTTTTATTTCAGAAAAGTCTATTGGCGCTTCAGCAGCGAGACATCAAATTTATCCCTTTGCAAAATCTGAAATTTTAATTGGTTTCGATGATGATGCACATCCGCTAACTAAAAACTTTGTATGGGAAATAGAAATTCTCTTCAAAGCAAATCCAAAAGTTGCAATTCTAGCTTTTGAAGAAATAAAAGGTGTATTTTCATCAGATGAAGAGGCATACAAACAATCAGGAAATAAGCATATCGAATTTTTTTGTTCTGAATTTATTGGAAGTGGATTTGCTATTCGAAAGTCCGTTTACGATATGACAAACGGATTTCCAGTTTGGATTGATATTTATGGAGAGGAATCCTGTTTGTCAATTGAAGTTGTAGCTGAGGGTTTTGATATTTTATATACTAACGCAATAAAAGTAAATCATCGGGTCAATATTGCGAAAAGAAAATTAAATAAACAGAATTATTTTAGATTTGAAAAGCAACTAAAAAACACAACTTTTTACTATCTAGTTTATTATCCGTCTCCTTTACTCAAAATAATAAAACTGTACTGGCACAACTTTAAAAAATACGCTTTAACAGATTGGGAATGTTTTAAATTATTTTTTAAGACTATTATTATCGTTTTTTCTCAAGCTTCAGCAGTTTTAAAATTTCGAGCGCCAGTAAATCCTGAAACTTTACTAAAAATGAATCAACTTAGTAATCCACAATTTTAATATGAAAACTATCGTAATAATTCCAGCTCGTGGTGGCTCAAAACGTTTGCCAAACAAGAATTTGTTGCTTTTAGAAGGAATTCCTTTGTTGGTTCATAGTATTTTATATGCCCAAAGAAATGCGTCTATTATTGATGAAATCTATGTAACCACCGATAATGCAGCAATTAAAAAAATTGCTTTACAGTATGGTGCTAGGGTAATCGATAGACCTGATAATTTATCGGGCGATTTTGAGCCTACGATAAGTTGCGTCCAACATGTTCTAGAAAGTATTCCTGATGCTGTAGAATTGGTTGTGTTACTACAACCTACTAATCCGTTGCGACCAGAGAAATTGCTGCAAGAAGCTTTTGAAAAGTATCGCAATAGTGATGCCGACAGTTTATTCACCGTGACTAGGAATCATCAAAAATTAGGAAAAATACAAAACAATTGTTTTATACCTTATAACTACTCCATAGGTCAGCGTAGTCAGGATTTAGAACCACTTTATTTTGAAAATGGATTATTGTACGTTACTAAAGCAAATTTGATACGGGAGGGCAAAATAGTTTCTGAAAATAGCGCCCCTTATGAAGTAAATCATATTTTTGCGACAGTAGATATTGATACCCAAGATGATTTGGATTATGCGGAGTATTTAATTAACAAATCGTCTCGACTGCGCTCGACGTGACAGTTGTTGAGATATGAGAATTTTGTTGTCAAATCGAGCGCAGTCGAGATTGTTTATTTCTGACATCGCTCAAAGCAATCTTAGTGCGCTTACTTTAAATATTTATTTTAAAACTTAACCTAAAACCATTCATTAAAAATAATGAATCCATACATAGAAATTGCAGGCAGAAAAGTTGGACCGGATTATCCTCCCTTAGTAATTGCCGAAATAGGAATTAATCACGAAGGTTCTTTATCTGTAGCCAAAGAAATGGTTGACGCTGCTCACAAAGCAGGTGCTGAGGTAGTCAAACACCAAACTCATATTGTGGGAGATGAAATGAGTGGAGCAGCCAAAAAAGTAATTCCAGGTAATGCCACCGTTTCGATTTACGAAATTATGGATCGCTGCTCTTTAAACGAATCCGATGAATTGGAACTGAAAAATTATGTAGAAAGTAAAGGTATGATTTTCATTTCTACCCCTTTTTCAAGAGCGGCTGCAGAAAGGCTGCGGAAATTTGATATTCCAGCGTACAAAATAGGATCTGGAGAATGTAATAATTATCCGCTGCTGGAACATATTGCAGCTTTTGGCAAGCCGGTGATTTTAAGTACTGGCATGAATACCATTGAAAGCATTACAAAAGCGGTGGCTATTTTTGACAAGCACAACGTACCTGTCGCGCTGTTGCATACTACTAATTTATATCCAACTCCCATTCATTTAGTCCGTTTTGGTGCTATGATGGAAATGCATTATGCTTTTCCCGATAAAGTTTTTGGTTTGTCGGATCATACTTTAAATAATAATGCTTGTTTGGGTGCTGTTGCGCTGGGCGCTAGTATTTTGGAACGTCATTTTACAGATAGCATGCAACGCATCGGACCCGATATTGTATGCAGTATGGATGAGCAGGCTTGTGCGGAGTTGATTGCAAGTTCTCATGAAATGTGGCAGATGCGCGGTGGAACTAAGAAGCCTGCTTTTGAGGAACAAGTAACGATTGATTTTGCTTTTGCTACGGTTTGTTCCATTGCTCCAATAAAAAAAGGAGAGGTATTTACCAAAGAAAATATCTGGGTAAAGCGTCCGGGAACTGGAGCTATTTTAGCCGAACGGTATAATGATATCATTGGGAAAACAGCAACTCAAGACATTGATAGCGATGAGCAATTAAATGGGAGTGATTATGAATGATACAATAACCGTTGTTATTCGAAATAAAAATCAGGCCGAATCCTTAGATTTTTTGCTTACTAATTTAAAAAAAAGGTATTCAGAGGATATTGATGAAATCATTGTGTTGGATAATCGATCTTCAGATAATAGTTTGCAAATTATTGAAAAACAGGGTGTAAAAAAAGTGACTATAGATCAGTTTTCTTATGGTGGGAGTGCTAATTTAGCAGCTGAAAGTGCACGAAATGACTTAATAGTGATTTTTAGTGCGCATGCTTTTCCAGTTAGTCATGATTTTTTTAAACTTATAAAAATAAGTTTTCTAAAAAACAGTAATTTGGCTGGACTTCGATGTCTTCATAATGGTAATGATTACAAACACTACATTAATGAAGTTTCGTCTAAGGAAAATCCAAATGAAGCTGGTGTGATTTTTTGCGGTTCAGCATTTAATAAAAAGGTGTGGGAAAAATTCAAATTTAAAGATGATATTCAGACCATGGAGGATAAAGAATGGTCACAAAGAGTACTCCATCAGGGATATGATATTGAATTTGTTCCCGCTATATTTTGCTATGATATAAAAAGAACCGATGAACAGCTTTTTTTTAGATATAAAAACGAAGTCATTGGCAGTTATCAACTATGGCATACCGATTATAAATTTACTACCGCTTTGAAAATGGTAGCGGGTTCAACTATAAATGCCTGTAGAGTTTTTAGTAGTAGTATGTATTATACTTTCAAAAGATTCTGTTTTCTTGTAAAATTCATACATAATAAGCCTGAAAAGTTCTAAACAGTTGGGATAATTTTACTTTTTTAAAGTCTTTTGGTTTGTAAAAAGTAAAAAATAGGTATTGTTTTATACTCTGTCTCGACTGCGCTCGACGTGACATAGCTGGAGGGGTAATGAACATGTCAAATCGAGTCTTACGTATTTCGCTCAATATATGCTTTAGTTGCGATGGTGTTTTTTTTTGAAAACATTTTGCCTGCGCTTGACATGATATAGAGTAAGTTTAAAAAAGTATATTTGCAAATTGTGAAAATATAGAGGTTAAATTATCAAAATGAAAAAAATCCTTTTTCTTACCGGAACACGAGCAGATTTTGGCAAAATTAAATCACTCATTTCTATTCTAGATACCCATCCTGATTTTGAAGTTTTTGTTTTTGTGACAGGAATGCATTTATTAAAGGAATATGGGTATACTGTGTTAGAAATTGAGCGATGCAATTTCAAAAACATTCATATTTTCGAGAATCATACGCACGAAACCACCATGGATTTGACGCTGGCCAAAACAATAGAAGGATTATCTGCCTACTGCAAAGAAATAAACCCAGATTTAATTATAGTGCACGGTGACCGCGTTGAAACTCTGGCTGGTGCAATTGTAGGTTCTTTGAATAATATATTGGTGGCTCACATTGAAGGAGGAGAGTTATCAGGAACAGTAGATGAATTAATACGGCATAGTGTGAGTAAATTAAGCCATATTCATTTTGTTTCAAATGAGGATGCAGCCAAACGATTGTTGCAAATGGGCGAAATGGAAACCTCCATTTTTAATATAGGTTCGCCGGATATTGATATTATGTTCTCGGATACACTTCCCAATTTAGCGGTTGTAAAAGACTATTACGAAATCAATTTTGATGATTTTGCTATAGTTATGTTTCATCCAGTGACCACTGAATCCACTGAAATGCAACATTATGCTAAAGATTTTGTTGATAGTCTGTTGCAGGATACACATAAGTATGTGGTGATATATCCTAACAATGATTTAGGAAGCAGTTGTATTATAAAAGAGTATCAACGTTTGCAAAGTAATCCGCGCTTCAGAGTTTTCCCATCCTTGCGATTTGAATATTTTTTAACCTTACTGAAAAATAGTCAGTTTATCATAGGAAACAGCAGTGCAGGAATAAGAGAGGCTCCCTATTATGGTGTTCCAATAATTAACATAGGAACTCGTCAACAAAACAGGGCTGTGCATGCCGATATTATAAATGTAGATTATCATCAAGAAAGTATTATTGATGTCTTAACAGATATTGATACCCACCAAGTTCACCGGACCGATACAGATTATGGAAATGGAAATAGTGCGCAATTGTTCCTGTATTCTTTAGAAAAAAGCGATATTTGGAAACTAAACCATCAAAAACAGTTTAAAGATTTTTAATGAAAAAAATAGGAATAGTTATTACAGACGGAGTTGGTTTTAGAAATTTTATATTAAGTGATTTTTTAGTAGAGGTAGAAAAGTCGTTTGATGAGGTCATTATTTTATCTTGTTTACCAGCTGAAATCTTTGCTGATTTTATTATTAATTCTAGGATTATTGAGTTGCCTGTATTTGCTGAAAAATTCCCCACGTGGTTTTTTAGAAAAGCAAAAGAAGTGGCGCATTTGAAGTTGCATAAAAAAGATAATTTTGGAATCACAGACAATTTAAATACTAATACATCTAATGCAAAAAACCCGAGAGGATATGCTACTCGATTGATTTTTAGGTGGACTTCTATATTTCATTCCGAAAATTGGATTCAGTGCTATACTCAATTACAGCAATGGTCTTTTAAAAATAATCCAATCGTTAAAGACTACGGGGCAATTTTTGAAAAAGAAAGATTTGATTTGTTATTTTTCACGCACCAACGTCCACCGTTTATCGCTCCTTTGGCTTACCAAGCCCAAAAAATGAAATTAAAAACAGTTTCTTTTATTTTTAGTTGGGATAATTTGGCCTCGAAAGGGCGAATGGCTGCTGAATTTGATTATTTTTTAGTTTGGAGTGATTTGATGAAAAAAGAGCTGTTGCATTTTTATAAAACAGTGCAAGCCAAAAATATTGAAATAGTGGGAACGCCGCAATTTGAGCCTTATGTATTAGATAGATACTACGTCAATAAAGAAGAATTTCTCTTGAAATTTGAGTTAGACCCGTTAAAAAAAATAATTTGTTTTAGCTGTGGCGATAGTTCTACCAGTAAAAATGATGCATTGTATATTGAAACCATTGCAATTGCTATTTTAGAAAAAAGGATATTAGATGTTACTTTATTGGTTCGGACTTCTCCTGCGGAAGACCCGATTCGATTTGCTTTGGTAGCCGAAAAATTTCCTTTCGTCAAATGGAATTTCCCCAAATGGTATTTGTCCCGCAAGGGGCATCAAGAAGAATGGTCACAACGGGTTCCGACAGTTGAAGACGTAAAAGATTTGAGAGGGATATTAAATCATTCTGATTTGAATATCAATATGTTGTCTACGATGAGTTTAGATTTTATGCAATTTGCGAAACCGGTGATTAATACTGTTTTTGGAACTAAAGAAAATGGTCTATATGACGATCAACGGTTTTTAAAGTATGCTCATCTGATCAATGTGGTGAATACTAAGGCAACAAAAATTGCTAAAAATGAGAAAGATCTCGTGACTTTTATTAATGATTATCTCGAAAATCCTATTTTGGATGAAGCAAACAGAGAAGAACTTTTAGAAATGCAGGTTTCAAAACCATTGAAAGGAACTGGGAAGCGAATCGCCGAAACGCTTTTACAATGGTCATAAGCGAAAAAAAAATAGCGATCCTTTGCAACTATGAATTAGTACCAGAACGGGTAGGAGGAATGGACTATTTCTTCTGGCAGTTTGATGCAAAATGCAAAGAGAATGGTTTCGAAGTAGATTGGTTTTTTCCAAATCGTTCGCATCATGGGGACTATTCTAATTTGACTATCCTGGAGAGCAACGGTCTTAATTTAGAAATTTTTTTTCTAGAGACATGCAAAAGTAAGCAGCTAGTGTATTCTCATATTATTACTCATTTTGTCGAATTGTGCACCCCTTTTTTTTATAAATTGAAACAGCTATCGTCGGCCAAAATTATAGTCATAGATCACAATCCAAGACCCATTGCTGGCTATCCGTTAAAAAAGAGACTAGAAAAAAAAGTAAAAGGAATTTTGTTCTCAAGATACATCGATTTGTTTGTCGGAGTATCTAATTATACGGTAAGTGAAATCCTAAAAGATTTTGGATCCCATTTAAAAAACAAAACGATTATCATCTATAACGGGGTGTTGATTAAGGATATAAAAGTGAGAGTAAACCGAAATGTTATCAAACCAACATTTATGGTGGTATCACATCTTAGAGAATCAAAAGGGATTCAAGATCTAATTCAAGCCGTTTCTCAATTAGAGGAGCCTATTAAAAGTGAAATTAAAATAGCTGTTTTTGGAGATGGCCCTTACAAAGATGTTTTAATACAACTAATTAAAGATAAGGGATTGACAGGAAATTTTCAATTAATGGGTAGTAAATCCAATCTCAATGAATTACTATGCCAATACGATTATATGTTACAGCCTACCCACATGGAGTGTTTTAGTCTTTCTATTTTAGAAAGTTTAGCCGCTAATGTTCCGGTGATTACTACCAATGTTGGCGGTAATGAGGAAGTCATTACAACTGGAGAAAATGGTTTTATAACTACTGTAAAGGAAATCAATTTATTGCAAGATGTATTGAAAAAAGTATATTTGGGCGAGTCTAAAATCACTAAAAATACGAGGACTTTAATCGTTGATTCTTTTTCATTAGAAAAAATGGTAGAAAATCACTTAAAAATAATTTACTAAAGTTCAATAATATTAGATGTTTTTCAATTCCTTTGCTTTTGCCCTCTTTCTGCCTATCGTATTTATCTTGTATTGGTTTATTTTTAATAAAAATAAAAGCACCCAAAATTTACTGTTAATTGTTGCCAGTTATTATTTCTATTCCTGCTGGGATTGGCGCTTTTTGTTTCTATTGGTTTTCTCGACTTTTTTAGATTATTACACTGGAATTCAAATTGAAAAGGCAAAGAAAGCACCCCTTCGTAAATTTTGGTTTTGGTTGAGTATAAGCATCAATCTCGGTTTTCTAGGTATATTTAAATATTATAATTTTTTCGCGGATTCATTTTCCAACTTACTAAATGGGTTTGGATTGCAAACGAGTCCTTTGCTGTTAAACGTGATTCTTCCGGTAGGGATTTCCTTCTACACGTTTCATGGATTGTCCTACGTAATCGATATCTATTTAAAAAGAATTAAAGCCGAATATAACTTTATAGATTATTCGTTGTTTGTGAGTTATTTTCCATTACTGGTCGCGGGTCCTATAGAACGGGCCACGCATTTATTGCCACAGGTAAAAGTAAAACGCAGTTTTGACTTTCAAAAAGCCAAGGAAGGCGTTTTTCAGTTTGTTTGGGGATTAGTTAAAAAAGTGGTCATTGCCGATACCTGTGCTACGTATGCCAATGCCATTTTTGATAATTATGAAGCAATGAATTCGCTATCCTTGTTGCTTGGTGCAGTGTATTTTGCTTTCCAGATTTACGGAGATTTCTCCGGTTATTCGGATATGGCGCTGGGGATGTCTAAACTGTTTGGGATCGATTTGTTGCGCAATTTTAATTATCCGTATTTCTCCAGAGACATAGCAGAATTCTGGCGGCGGTGGCATATTTCGCTGTCTTCTTGGTTCAAGGATTATTTATACATTCCATTAGGAGGAAGTAGTGGAGGCATGGCGATGAAAATTCGCAATACTTTCGTGATTTTTCTGGTGAGTGGTTTCTGGCATGGTGCCAATTGGACTTTTATTGCTTGGGGATTTATAAATGCCCTCTATTTTTTACCGTTGTTACTTTTGAAAAGGAATCGGTCTAATATGGAAACGGTATCATTATACTGGGATTTTGCCTCAGTACGAGTGTTTTTCAGTATGCTGAGCACTTTTGCATTAACGTGCTTGGCTTGGATATTTTTTAGGGCAAAAACGATTGAAGATGCTTTTGAATATATAAAGCGGATGTATACGGATGGTCGATTTCTCTCCCAATATCTGGAAAATGAAAGGTACAATTATGAATTACTCCTAATGGTTGCTGTTTTTATAGTAGTTGAATGGAATAGTAGAACGCATGTAGAACCCATTTCTGGGAAGTATTCTTGGCTGAAATTAGGGCTGTGTTTAATAGCCATCATCGCATTAGGAACCTATTCCGATTACAAAGAATTTATTTATTTTCAGTTTTAGGAAAAGATTTTCGTTTCACCTCTTGCGTCAAAGGGATCCGAATTTCCGTTTTGCCCCGACCCTAAAGGGAGACGTAAATATAGGTGTTCTTAAATAGGAATGTGTAGTCTTTCTTTTTCCCACCCTTTAGGGATGGGGAAGGAAAAAGGAAGTAGGGGATTCGAATTTCCGTTTTACCCCGACCCTAAAGGGAGACGTAAATATAGGTGCTTTTGAATAGTAGTGTGTAGTCTTTCTTTTTCCCACCCTTTAGGGATGGGGAAGGAAAAAGAAAGTAGGGGATTCGAATTTCCGTTTTACCCCGACCCTAAAGGGAGTCGAAAATTGAGAACGTTTGGAGTTTAATTTTCGTTTTAATCCTGCTCTAAGGGGAGACGTAAATACTGGTACTCTTGAATAGGAGTGTGTAGTCTTTCTTTTTCTCACCCTTTAGGGATGGCGAAGGAAAGAGGAAGTAGGGGAGCTTTTCGTTTTGCCCCGACCCTAAAGGGAGCCGAAAATCTAGAACGTTTGGAGTTTAATTTTCGTTTTAATCCTCCTCTAAGGGGAGACGTAAATACTGGTACTCTTGAATGGGAGTGTGTAGTCTTTCTTTTTCCCACCCTTTAGGGATGGGGAAGGAAAAAGAAAGTAGGGGATTCGAATTTCCGTTTAACCCCGACCCTAAAGGGAGCCGAAAATTGAGAACGTTTGGAGGTTAATTTTCGTTTTAACCCTGTCCGAAAGGGAGACGTAAATATAGGCGCTCTTGAATGGGAGTGTGTAGTCTTTCTTTTTCTCACCCTTTAGGGATGGGGAAGGAAAAAGGAAGTAGGGGATTCGAATTTCCGTTTTACCCCGACCCTAAAGGGAGACTGAAATTGAGAACGTTTGGAGTTTAATTTCCGTTTTACCCCGACCCTAAAGGGAGACGTTAATGTAGGCGCTCTTGAATAGTAGTGTGCAGTCTTTCTTTTTCCCACCCTTTAGGGATGGGGAAGGAAAAAGGAAGTAGGGGATCCGAATTTCCGTTTTATCCCGACCCTAAAGGGAGCCGAAAATTGAGAACGTTTGGAGTTTAATTTCCGTTTTAACCCTGCCCTAAAGGGGAACGTAAATATAGGTGCTCTTGAATGGTAGTGTGTAGTCTTTCTTTTTCCGACCCTTGAGGGATGGGGAAGGAAAAAGGAAGTAGCGGAGATTTTCGTTTTAACCCTGCTCTAAATGGAGACGTAAATACAGGTGCTCTTGAATGGTAGTGTGTAGTCTTTCTTTTTCCCACCTTTTAGGTATGGGGAAGGAAAAAGGAAGTAGGGGAGGTTTTCGTTTTACCCCGACCCTAAAGGGAGCCGAAAATTGAGAACGTTTGGAGTTTAATTTCCGTTTTACCCCGACCCTAAAGGGAGCCGAAAATTGAGAATGAACCTGAAATAATTAATGGGACGTTTCTTTTCCCTACCTTTAAAGATAGGGATGAGGAATGAAAAAAAAACGATTATTTAGAAAGAAACTATAAATAGAATACAGAATAAAACAACAATGAAGCAGTTTTTAATTTTTACGGTCAAAACCCTCGTGTTACTATTTTTACTATTAGTGGTATTGGATTTTATGTATACGACTGTTTACCTACAGGCCTCCAATCGAGGAAAAATTGATTATGTTTACAACTCGAAGCCAAGAAATTACGATGTGGTAATTTTAGGGTCTTCCAGAGCTAATAATCATTTTGTGACGCAATTATTTGAAGAAAAAGGATTGAAATCTTTTAATTATGGAATGAGTGGCGGTCATTTATTTGAGGCTTCTTTGTTATTGAAATTAATGGTAGCGCGAAATTATTCAATCCAAAATATAATCATTGAAACCGATTTAAATCTGTCTAATGCGAATAGAGCGGATGGGATTGCGTCTAAATTTTTGCCATATATTCATGATTCTAAGATTATAAAAGAACATTTTTCAGGAGAAGAGGATTTTTGGCAATTGTATTACATTCCATTTTATCGATATATTGGTTTTGATGCTCAAATTGGATTTAGAGAAATGTTTTTTAATATGATCCATAAAAAAACTGCTCATCTGCAAAATTCAGGATATGCTGCTTTGGAGGTTGGTAAAAAAGGAAACATGAAAAATGACATTAGAGCTTTAAAGCCCATCCATAATAAATACTATGAAGAGATTAAACAAATTTGTGCTACCAATAATATCAATTTGATTGCGGTGATGACGCCAATGTGCAGCAATACAAAGGGATTGGATTATTTTGAAAAAGCAAATAAGATCTACCCTGAAATTCATAATTATGAAAATGCAGTGGAAGGCGACCAGTACTTTTCTTCCTGCGGACACCTGAATGACGCAGGAGCGAGGTTGTTCACAAGACGCATTTTAAAAGATTTTTTTTGAGTTTTTATCGCTACCGTTTTTTAACCCTTTCAGAGTTGTGAACTCTGAAAGGGTTATACAAATACAATACCATGAAGAAAGATACAAATGTTTCCGTTTCGGCTCCCCTCTCCTTTAGGAGAGGGGCCGGGGGTGAGGAAAACACAGCATTCCATCTCAACAATAAAACAGCATGAAGAAAGATACAAATGTTTCCGTTTCGGCTCCCCTCTCCTTTAGGAGAGAGGCCGGGGGTGAGGAAAACACATAGCCCGATTTCAACAATAAAACAGCATGATAAAAGATAACAATGTTTCCACTTTAGCTCCCCTCTCCTTTGGAGAGGGGTCGGGGATGAGGAAGATAGCCTTTCTAACCCCTGAATACCCTCACGCCAACACCGGTAATTCGGGCGGCATTGGTACGAGTATCAAAAACCTCGCAATGGGATTAATCCAAGAGGGGTGTTCGGTTCGTGTTTTGGTTTATGGTCAAAAAGAGGAACGTCTGTTTAACGATAATGGTATTGTTGTGCAGCAGATAAAAAATATAAAATTCAAAGGATTGTCTTGGTATTTGACCCGAAAAAAATTGGAGCGCATTATTAATTCACTGTACCTAAATAAAGAAATCGATTTGGTAGAAGCACCGGATTGGACCGGAATTACCTCTTTTATTACGCCAAAAAAATGTCCCGTTGTCATTCGGCTAAACGGCTCTGATACTTATTTCTGTCATTTAGACCAGCGCCCCGTAAAGTGGATAAATAAATTTCACGAAAAAAGAGCCCTTCAAAAAGCGGACGCCTTGCTGTCCGTGAGTCAGTTTACTGCTGATTTGACGAATGAGGTTTTTGATTTAAAAAAAGAATTTACAATTATCCCTAATGGAATCGATACCGAAAAATTTAAGAATAACTTTGCGGGTAGTAGTTCTTGTATTCCCCCTTTAGGGGCTAGGGGGCTTCTGTATTTTGGGAGTCTAATCCGGAAGAAAGGGTTGCTAGAGCTGCCTTTTATTTTTAATGAAGTAGTTCGGCAAAGTCCGACCGCTACCTTAATTCTGGTCGGTAAAGATGTTCCAGATATTATTGCGGGAAATCCTTCGACTTGGAAAATGATGCAGGAATTGTTTACAAAGGAGGCCTTGGCTAAGGTTACTTATTTAGGGAGTGTTCCGTATCAAGAGATAAAAGAACACATAGCGCAAGCAACGGTTTGTGTTTTTCCAACATTTGCAGAAGCCTTACCGGTTTCTTGGATCGAGGCCATGGCGATGGAAAAAGCAATTGTCGCGGCTAACATTGGTTGGGCAACAGAGGTTATTGATGAGGGTAAGAATGGTTTTTTAGTGCATCCTGCGAATCATCTCGAATATGCCAATAAGATTGTCGCATTGCTTGAAAACGCTACTTTACGAAAGGAATTTGGTTCCTTTGCACGCAAAACAGTAATTGAAAAATTTAGTGTAGAGGTGGTAGCGAGTCGGAGCATTGCTTTTTACGAAAAGCTAATAAAAAGCTAATAAAATTATTACGAACAAAATCTGTATAAAAGAAATTGTTTATACTAGAAATTAATATAGAAATGAAATTTCAATTAAAAGAATATACAACAGAAACAGGGGAAATACTTTTGTACGCAGGATCTCCAAATTTCAAAAGATTAGATGTATTATCAAAAGGGGCAGGAGATATTTGGCACAGTTCTTTTGAACAAGGATATAAAAATGCATTCCCAGAATTAGTGTATCAAACGGCTGTTTTTTTCTGGTATCTAAATGATTTTGATGGCTTAGACCAGTGTGTTAGTTGGAGGGTGAATCCCAATGCATTTGCCGTTCGAAAATCGGTATGGGAGATTACAAAAGGGTTTGATGTGGACTATGAGAATCTTCAAATGCAGGGGTTGGATTATGGTTTTCGATGCATCCGTTTCTTAGGTGTTGTTCCACTGTATGTGCAACATTTGTTTTCTGAATCAGAAAGAGAAATTATTTTTATTTCTCAAAGGGATCGACATCTTTTTTATAGAAAAAATTATAAAATCAGTCACGCTCTTTTTATGATTTATAGATTGGGGGCTTGGAAAATTTCAGAATGGATGACTTTTTTTAAAATTAATAGCAATTTTAAAAAACGAAAAGAGGCTTCCGTAGTTCCTCCTCGTAAATTAAATGCAATACAAGACAATCCTTCTGTTAGTTACATCATTCCTACGATGTTTCGACAGGAATATACATTGCAATTATTAGAGGATCTTGCTGCCCAAAAATATAAATTACAACAAGTGGTTGTAGTGGATGCAACCCCAGAAGATAACAGGGACGAATCGCTGTATCAGCAAAATAAATATCCATTTCACCTGCAAGTAATTTGGCAACAATCAAAAGGTAGTTGTAAGGCCAGAAATGAGGCTATAGCTTTATGCGCTGGCGATTATATCGTTTTTGGGGACGATGATATTCGGATACCAACGGATTTTATAGAAAATCACATTCGATTGTTGCAGACGTATGATGTGGGAGCCTGCAATGGATTAGATATTCGCGCTGATGTTCATACTGAAGATTTGGATGATTTAAAACGAAAATTAGAAAATTCAAATCTTTATAGAAAAATAGTCGGTTGCACACCTTCATTTAGCAATGCGAATTCTTGTGTGAAAAGAGAATACGTATTACAGTTAATTGGAAATGATGTCAATTTTGATGGAGGATATGGTGAGGACAGTGATTTTGGTATGTCACTTTCTAAAATTGGAGTTACGGTGTTGTTTAATCCGTTTTCTGCTAATTTGCACTTAAAACCGCCTTCAGGAGGGTATCGATTTTGGGGAAATCAGGCTAAAATAATCGGAAAGAAAAGAAAAAAGCAACCATGGGAACTGGATACACCGGTACGAGGAATAAGGCCGGTTCCGAGTCCGACAGTAATGTACGGGATTCTAAAACATTATACCCCACAACAGCTCATAGAATACAAGTACAAGCATTTTACGTATTACTTGTTTAGCGGCTCTAAATTGGGAATTTTGTATCGTTTATTACGAATTCCGTATAAAAACATACAATTTAAGAAGTCTGTTTTTTATGCTAGAAAATTAATTAATATAGGAACCAGACATCAATAAAGTATGAAAGTATCGTTAATAATTTGTACTTACATGCGTCCCAAATCTTTAATGAATTTATTAAAGTCTGTGACGGAGCAAACAGTACATCCAGAGGAGATTTTAATTATTGATGGGTCAACTACAAATGCGACTGAGCAGCTTTTAGATAAAAATAAGTTTAATAATCTTCATTATTATCTGGTTCCTGAATCCCATCGTGGACTAACGAAACAAAGGAATTATGGAATAACTAAAGTGAATACAACGAGTGAAATTATTGCTTTTTTAGACGATGATACCAAATTAATGCCTAATTATTTTGAAGAATTGGTAAAAACGTTTACTAATGACCCTACGGTTACTGGAGTGGGCGGAATCGCTTTAAATGAAAATGGTTGGAGTGTCAGTAACCCATATATAAAATACGACAAGTACCGTTATTTTCAATTGGAAGGACATGTGTATAAAGAAGGCCAACGCAATGTATTTCGCAATTATCTAGGCTTGCAATCTAATTTAGGCCCTGGGAGAATGCCAAAATATTCCCATGGTAAAACGTGTGGATTTCCTTTGAACGGAAAAACACATGAGGTCGATTTGTTGGTGGGAATGTCATTCGCCTTTCATAAAAGCGTCTTTGATTCAATTCGATTTTCCACTTATTTTGAAGGCTATGGTTTGTATGAAGATGCTGATTTCAGCATCAGGGCCTTAGCTTTTGGTAAAAACGTAATTAATACCAACTTACAATTGTACCACTATCACGATGCTTCTGGTCGGCCCAACCAATACCAATATGGTAAAATGGTAGTGCGAAACGGATGGTATGTTTGGAGAGTTAAAAACCCAAACCCCTTACTGAACGCAAAAATAAAATGGAATTCCATTACTATACTATTGACATTGATTCGATTTAGCAATGCAGTAACAACAAATAAACGAAAGGAAGCATTAACGGAAGCCTTGGGTAGAACTGTTGGCTGGTGGAGTTTATTGTTTAATACGCCAAAAGTCAAAAAACAATGACTTTTGTTATCATTACTCATGTTCCTCACCTCATGGAAGGGAATCGATTTTTTGCTTATGGGCCATATGTTCGCGAAATGAATATTTGGTCAAAGCAGGTGAACAAACTCATTGTGGTTGCACCAAAATCTACTATCGTTAAGTCGGCTATTGACGGTGCTTATGAGCACCCAAATATTGAATTCATTGCCGTTGAAAATTTTGATATTTTAAGTTTGAAAAGTGTTTTTAGAGCTGTTTTTAAGACTCCTAAAATTGCTTGGAAAATAGTTCAAGCGATGAAAAAAGCGGATCATATTCATTTACGCTGTCCGGGGAATATAGGTTTGTTGGGATGTTTGGTTCAAATAGTGTTTCCTAATAAGCCCAAAACTGCTAAATATGCCGGGAACTGGGATCCGAAATTCAAGCAACCTTTAACCTATCAATTGCAAAAATGGATTTTGAGCAATACCTTTCTAACGAAGAATATGCAGGTGCTAGTGTATGGGGAATGGCAAGGAAGTACTAAAAATATAAAATCATTTTTTACAGCCTCTTATTATGAAGCGGAAAAAACTCCAATTTTGAACAAAGAAGTTACCACACGGATTGATTTCATTTTTGTAGGGACTTTGGTACTAGGTAAAAATCCTTTGTATGCCATTCAATTGGTGGAAGTATTATCAAAAAAAGGATATGAGGTTCACTTGGATTTATATGGGGAAGGAATTGAACGTGCCATTTTGGAAAAATACATTAGTGCACATCGATTAGAAAAGATAGTTTCATTGAAAGGAAATCAAACATCAGAAACAATTAAAAGTGCCTATCAAAAGAGTCATTTTGTAGTTTTGCCATCCGATAGTGAAGGTTGGCCAAAAGTGGTTGCCGAAGGAATGTTTTGGGGGTGCATTCCTCTAGCGACTCCAGTATCCTGTGTGCCGTTTATGCTGGATTATGGTAAAAGAGGATTGTTGTTGCAAATGGATATTGAAATGGATTTAAAACAAATTTTAACTTATATATCAAATAAAGAAAAGTACACATCAACTGCTATTTCTGCGCAAAAATGGTCGCAACACTATACTTTAAATTTGTTTGAGCAGGAAATTAATAAATTAATGACAAATTAGTGTATATTGCTTTTTTCTCTAATAAAATAAATTGATATGTATTCAGAAGGTATTTATTTTGAAAACCCAAACCGCCATAGTGAGGATGGTATATATAAAGTAAAATCGATTAAAAAAGTATTATTTAACTATTTAAAAACTAATAATATTCAGCTATCCTCCTATGCAGATGTGGGTTGTGGTTCAGGAGAAATAATTAAGTTATTAGGGATGGAATTAAAAATGAATTTTCAGTCTCTTAAAACTCTAAAAGGTTTTGATGTCTCTCCGCATGTTAAAAAATTAAATGATGATAATGTTGAATTTTTATTTCAAGATTTCACTAAATCAACTGAGAAATTTGATTTAGTAACCTTAAATGATGTCTTTGAACATGTACCAAATCCAATATCTTTTTTGACCGAAGTTGGGAAAAGAGCAAAATATGTAGTTATGCATATCCCATTGGAGGATTGCTTATCCGTAAATGTTAGAAATTTACAAAAGAAAAAAATTAAAGATCCGGGACATTTAGTTTTTTTGAACGTTAATTCGGCTTTTAACCTAATAACATTTTCGGGTTTGAAAATTGTGGATTACGATTATTCTATTGATTCAATTAATGCACCCTCAAATAACACTACTGTTTTGCAAAAAATAGCATACCCGTTTAAATATAGTCTTTTAAAGATAAATCCATATCTGTTTTCTAAAATTTTTGGGAGTAGTTTAATTGTTATTGCTGAAGGAATTTTATAAAAAAATGGAAAAGGTTTATAAAATACTTCAAATTGTGGATTCGTTAGATATTGGTGGGACGGAGAGAATGAGTGCGAATATTTGTAATGCACTCACTTCCAGTAATATTCAGAATTATCTGGTTGTTTCTAGAAATATTGGCCCTATTTATAATTTTATTAATGAAAAAGATAATGTGGTTTTCTTAAACAAGAAAGGTGTTTTAGATTGTTTTGCATTTTTCAAACTTTTTAAATTAATATCAAAATATAGACCATCCATCATTCATGCACATCAAACTTCAATTTATTGGGCTTTTATATTAAAATTACTATTTCCGGGGATAACGGTTATTTGGCATGATCACTGGGGTTTTAGTGATTTATTAAAAGATTCTGACAGGAAAATCATTAAGTTTTTTTCTTTTTTAATGGATGGCGTGGTTTGCGTAAACGATAAAATCAAAGACTGGAATATTCAAAATTTAAAAATAAATAAAAAGTACATTGCTTATATTCCAAATTTCCCATTGATTCAGGTAGATCAAAAAAGCCACAATGAAATTCCAGTAATTTTGTGTTTAGCCAATATTAGAGACCAAAAAGACCATCTTAATTTAGTTGCAGCATGCGCATCGTTGAAAGATGAAAATATTAAATTTAAATTGCTTTTAGCGGGTTCATTAGAAGAGAAAGAGTGGGTTGAAAAAGTTAAAAAAAAGGTGACTTTGTTAAACCTTAAAAACGATGTTGTTTTTTTAGGTCCTGTTATAAATATTTCTGAACTTTTAAGTAAAGCAGACGTGGGGGTGCTTAGCTCTGTAAGCGAAGGATTGCCAGTGTCGCTTTTAGAATATGGTTTAGCAGGATTACCTGTCGTTTGTACAGACGTCGGTCAATGCAAAGAAGTACTGGGGAATGGAGAATTTGGCTGGATCGTACCCTCTAAGTCACCACAAGAATTAGCAATTGCGATTAAAGAGGCGCTTTCGGATAAAATAGTGGCAAATAAAAAAGCAGAAGGTTTAAATCAGAACGTTATTAAAAATTATGGCTCTACAATGTTTATTGAGAAATATTTTTGGTTGCTTAACAAAATTAATAATTCGGATGTAGAATAAATTGATTTTGACATCTGCTTCGTATTTCCAGTTTTAAAAGTATAGTCTATGCTACTTATTAGTAAATATTGTTACAAATGAAAAAAGAGGATCTTTCCTATCTCTATTTAATTCTTTTCCATGTGGCCATTGGTGCATTGGGATACCTATTGCCTTTCACTACGAAAATATATGGCTATTCTATTTTTATTTTTGGGGTTTATTACATCATTAAGAAACAAAATAGGAATAATGAAGCGCTTATTGCAGCTGCTTATGTGGTGGGAAGTGAAGTTTTCTTAAGGATGACGGGAGGGAATCCCTTATATGAAATTTCTAAATATGGGGTGATGGTTTTTATTTTCATCGGAATGTATTTTAGTGGCTTCTCTAAAGGGGCAATTCCCTATTGGATTTTTTTGTTATTGTTGGTGCCTAGTGTCGTGATGACTTCTTTTGTATTAAATTTTGATACTAATATCCGAAAAGCCATTGCTTTTAATATTTCGGGACCGGTATGTTTAGCTGTAGCATCATTATATACCTTCCGCCGTAAAATAGCAGCAGAACAAATGAACGACATATTGCTAAGTATTGGTTTGCCTATTATTAGCTGTGCTGTTTACTTGATATTATTTACTCCTGATATAAGGGAGATTATAACTGGAACGGGTTCTAGCTACGAAACCTCCGGGGGGTATGGACCCAATCAGGTGGCAACTGTTTTAGGGTTAGGAATGTTTATCTTTTTTTCAAGGGTCATAGTGGAGTCTAAAACAAAGTTTCAAGTAGTGATTAATTTAATTATTGCTTTTAATATGGCTTATAGGGGAATGGTTACTTTTTCTCGTGGGGGTATGATTACCGGTTTCCTGATGATTGTTTTATTACTGCTTTTTCTGTATTTTAAGTCTAATTATAGGGGTAGGGTAAAGCTGAATTATATTATAGTATTGCTATCTTTATCGATGATGGGAGTATGGAGTTATACCTCGCTTCAAACGGGTGGATTGATTAACAAACGGTATGCCAATCAGGATGCAGCTGGAAGAGTAAAAAAGAGCCAATTTACGGGTCGTGAAGATGTAGCGACCAATGAAATTAATTCATTCTTGAAGAATCCTATATTTGGCGTCGGAGTTGGAAAAGGAGTAGAGCTTCGAGAAGCTGAAACGGGTACTTTTGTTTTATCTCATGATGAAATTACCAGAATGCTGGCGGAACACGGCTCTTTGGGAATTCTGGCCTTATTGATTTTATTTTTTACCCCGCTGGTATTGTATTTAGAAAACAAGTTCAATATGTATTTGTTGTGTTTTCTTGCCTTTTGGTTTTTAACTATCAATCATGCCGCCATGCGGACCGCAGCACCTGCCTTTGTCTATTCGCTGTCTTTGTTGAATGTGCAATTGGGGAGTCCTAGGAAAGTGAAGAAAGAAGAATAGTGGTCAGTATTCAGTGGTCAGTCTTTTTTAGTGGTCAGTGGTCAGTTTTTAGTGTTCAGTGTTCAGTGTTCAGTGTTCAGTGTTCAGTCTTTTTTAGTGGTCAGTATTCAGTGATTAGATGTTAAATGAGGATTTTGTATTTCTTTTTTTGCTCCCTTTAGTCCCGAAGCTTCGGGAGGGGTAAACAAAAAATAAAATTAAGCTATTTTTGTTTTGCTCTATCCAAAAAGGTAGTAGAAAATGTGGCTTATATTCTTGATTTTTTATGTTCTTTTAGATTACTAATTCTCAACTACTAAATGAATTATTTTGTGAGAAAATAAATTTGTTAAAAAAATTAACATTTCTTATAATGATATGAGTTCAAAATGGCTAAATTGCAGCTCAAACCAGAAATAGAAACATGTTATCAATAGAAAAAATGCATTTTGAAATATCAGAAAGGAAGATGATTCTGCGTCTTTTTGATGTTTTAGGTGTCTTGACAGCGTTGTTTATAGTAGGCTATTTTTTTAATTTTGACTATTTCAGCAGTATCACAGCCAATCTTTATTGGACTTTAGTTTTAGCGATTTACCTCAGTCTTTTTGGCACTATATTCGAAATGTACAATCTTCAAGTGGCCAGTAATCAATTTCAAGTATCCAGAAGTGCTCTTCTTACTGCCACAACCACGGTTTCCATCTATTTGCTTACCCCTTTTTTTTCTCCTGAATTGCCTTCCAAAAGGATACAAATTTTCTTGTTTTATTTAGTTGTCTTTTTGTCGTTATTTTTGTGGCGTATGATTTACGTGAAGTTTCTAGCATCTAATCGGTTTCTTCAAAATGCCTTATTAATATGTGATCAGGAGCAGGTGGAAGAATTGATTTTAGGTTTGGAAAACATAGACCCACATTATAAAATCATTGCGTTCGTTAGTGCCGATGCCGCCCAAGAGAATATGACGGACTACCAATATGTACAACAAATTAAGAGAGAGAATTTGTTTTCATTTGTTAAAGAAAATTCTATTTCTGAAATTGTGATTGCCTCCCAAAAAACAGAAGGAATCACTACTGAATTGTACCAACAATTACTTCAATTATTAGAGACAGGAAATATTATTAGGGAGTATACTCAAGTGTACGAAAGCAAGACACAACGTATTCCGGTGCATTATATGTCGAAAGATTTTTACCGCTATTTTCCTTTTAGCAGGAGTAACAACAATAAGTTATATTTATTAGTGGTACGACTTTTTGAAATAGGTATTTCCATACTTGGATTGACTGTTGGCCTGGTTTTGTTTCCAATAATAGTACTAGGTAATGCGATAGGAAACAGAGGGAAGTTGTTTTATACTCAAGAAAGAGTAGGGAGAGATGGAATTGTGTTTGAAATTTTAAAATTCCGTACAATGATCAGTAATGCCGAAACTAACGGAGCGGTTTTTACCACTGTCAATGATTCGAGGATCACTGGTTTTGGTAAATTCTTACGGAAAACTAGGATAGATGAATTTCCCCAATTTATCAATATTCTTAAAGGCGATATGGCCGTTATAGGTCCGCGTCCCGAACGTCCTTTTTTTGTTAAGGAAATAGCTGAAGTAATGCCTTTTTATGAAACCAGACATATTATAAAACCAGGTCTTACTGGTTGGGCGCAAGTGAATTATTCCTACGGCGATACCATTAGCGATAGTTTAATTAAGTTGCAATACGACCTTTATTACATTAAACATAGGAGTATTTTCTTGGATTTGAGTATTGCTTTTAAGACCATTACGACGGTATTGTTTTATAGAGGACAATAGATTTATTATCTATTATTATTATTATTATTATTATTATTATTTATTAGGAGGTAACGAAATAATTTATTTTATTAAATCTGTCCATACAATCGTAAAACTTCCTTCTTCAATATTCCAAGTTCCATCTTCAAAATTTAAGGATAATGTTGAGTAGTCAATAAACAAATTTCGCGATTTTAAAGGAACCCCTAGCACCTCTAACTCCCCCTATTATTTTGTTCGGAGTCGTTGAATTTTTGATTTCAAGAAGGAATGCGATTTCGTAAATCGTTTATTTATGTTTCTCATATTACATAGTATTAAAACCTAAAAGTTATTTAAAGAAGTAATTCCACTTTTCAATTCCCCTCTAGCGCGGGTTGCGGGTGTGTTTTAAAAAAGTATTCTCTAAATCTAAAAGTAATTTTAAAGAAGTAATTCCACTTTTCAATTCCTCTCAAGTGAATCTTGCGGGTGTTTTTTCAAAAAGTATTCTCTAAATGTAAAAGTAATTTAAAGAAGTAATTCCACTTCTCAATTCCCCTCTTGAGAGGGGCTAGGGGTGTGTTTTTTCTTGAGATAAATAAAATAATCAGTTAGAGACTGTCTTTTTATTTCCATCTACACAAACACATCACTAAAAAAACTATTTTTATGAGGATAAAAATAGTCTATGGCGAAAAGAAAAATAATACCATACAACGCAAAATTGACAGCATTTGCAAAGCAACTTAGAAATGATTCTACTGAAACAGAAATATTTCTTTGGTTAAAATTGAAAGGTAAGCAAATGTATGGCTACGATTTTCATCGTCAAAAGCCTATCGATAATTATATTTTGGACTTTTTTTGTTACGAATTGATGTTGGGAATAGAGGTAGATGGTTATTCTCATGAGTTTCTAGAAGTATATAACAAAGATACATTGAAAGAAAAGAGAATGAATCAATTGGGAATAACTGTTTTACGTTTTAGTGATGAACAGGTTTTGAGGGATATGGAAAACGTATTGCGTGCTATTGAGTTTTATGTTTTTGAATATGAGAAAAAAATTGTAGCTCCACCTATCGGACACACCCCTAGCCCCTCTCAAGAGGGGAATACGATTTCGTGATTGTATTCTTTCTGGTTTTCATAACAAATAGGGCTAAAAAGAAAAAGCATTTTAAAGAAGTAATTCCACTTTTCAATTCCTCTCAAGAACATGTTGCGGGTGTGTTTTCAAAAAGTATTCTCTAAATGTAAAAGTAATTTTAAAGAAGAAATTCCACTTCTCAATTCCCCTCTTAAGAGGGGTTAGGGGTGTGTTTTTCAAAAATCATTTCAAAATCCAAAAGCATTTTAAAGAAGAAATTCCACTTCTCAATTCCCCTCTTGAAATCGAAGATTCAACGACTCCAAACAAAATAATATAGGGAGTTAAAGGGGTTAGGGGTGTGTTTTCACAAAGAGTATATAATCCAAAAATTATCTAAACCAATACTTCCACTCCTTAATTCCCCCACCGTGGCGGGATTTAGACTGATAATCATATAATTATAGGAACTCGTTTTCTATTTTGAATCGCCAATTTCACTAATAATACTGCACTAGTAATTACGAGAGGAAATACAATCATAAGATGCGCTTTGTTAATCATGATAACCAAATAAATCAACAACGATAAAAGATTGAATAACGCCAGGTTATAAAGCCATTTTCTGTTTTTGGTATGGTATAAATAAAGAAGGGACAGTAAGGTAGGGTTAAACAGTAAGATATTATAATTATAGGCTAGTTCCTGATGAAACGAATAAAAGCCCGCAAAAAGAAAGAATACTCCTAATAGGGCCATAATAGTAAAATAAAAAGCAGCTACACTTTTCTTGTTTAGTAAAATAACAAAACCAAGAAATAAAAGATACGTATATACATTATTCCACCAAGAGCTAGTCACTTCTTTCCCAAATTCAAGTATGGTTTTGTTTTCTTGGGCAAGCAGTTGATTTTGGAAAGAGACCTTTTTTAAACTTTTCTGTAATTCAAACGGTAGGAAGATTTGCGTTCCCAACTCATCTACTTTTTTTCCAAAAATAATGCTGGTACCTAATTTTTCATAAAAATGATTGTCAAAATAAGGATAGAGTATGGTCCTGTATGTGATATCGGTGTCCGTTTTTTTTACAATGGCAACGGTATCCAGTGTTTTATTGATAATGTCAACGACCATAGACGTACAATTTTTATCAATAAATTTATAAGTGTAATGACTTTCTCCAGAAGCCAAAGAAGTATTCAAATTGTCAAATAATTTTTGTTTTAGATTTGGCGCAATGTTTAATTCCTGTTCGTACACAGATCTTTTTTCGTACTGGTATTGATTGATGAAATCGGAATAGGAATTGGCGACGGCAAAATATTGTAAATCTCCTTTTATGAATTTCACCACAAAATTAGGAGTGCCAAAATCAAAAGCACCATAATTATAAACGACGTCAATATTGTTGAAGGGATCGCTGATGCGAATCGCCGTATGTCCAAAAAGCGAATAGGATTCATTCCCGGTTCCGCAAGTAATTACGCTGACATGAGCTTCTTTTGAAAGTAAAAGGTTTTGTCCAAAACTATAGTTTACAGTTAAAAACAAGAGTATAAAAAAAGAAATTTTCTTTAAAGAAGTTATATTCATTTGGGAATAGTATTAAATAGGAACACTTGTAACACAGATTGAACAAATTTACATGGATTTTTTTGTTCAGCCTAAGTTAAGTGGAATTTTACTAATTGTTTTGTGTAAATCAGTATTGTAAATAAAATATAACGTGAAGTTCGCTACTAGTTACTTGTAGTTTTATCCGCTAGTACGCTAATTATTTTTAAACATATAGAAGCATAGGTTTTTTATTTTCAAAGACAATATAAGTGCGTTTCACTTTTTATAGATTCGCATGATTCATTTTTATGTATTGTTTTACCGCTAATGCGCTAATTATTTTTAAAGACATAGAATCATAGGTTTTTTTGGTTTAAAAGATAATGTAGGTGCGTTTCACTTTTTATAGATTCGCATAATTCATTATTATGTATTGTTGTACCGCTAATGCGTTAATTAATTTCTTTTTTTTAATTAGTGAATTGGCGGTAGATTTTGTTTTATACGTTACAACAGTTTAATTTCTAAAAAGACTTAAATCCACTTTTACCGAAAAAATATTCGAATACAAAGCAGTACTTTGGTTGCCTAAATCGGTTAGGGCATAATCTACTTGAATACCTTTGTATTTAAATCCTAATCCGATATTAGGTTGAAAACCCACTTTTTCGCTGTTGTCCAGTTGTTGAATGTTTTGAAAATTCCCTACTCCTGCACGCAAGAAAACCAAATCGGTGTAGCCAAATTCAAATCCAATCGCGGGATCGATACTGACAAAATCAGTCGAGATAACATCATTGGTTTTGGTAAACCGCATATTCATATTGGCAGCGGCCAAAATACTGTAATCATAATGTATGATAAATTTCTTGGCTATTCCTAACTGTGCTTTTGGAGCAGTAATCTCTGTGCTTTCCGGTAATTCTTGATTTTGACCAGGGATGGCATCAGAAATTTTTTTGTATTCGGCCTCATCAATATTCCAAACATTGTAGGTAGTCGTAATGTCGCGGAGCATTAATCCAAATTGCCAATTATTTTTTTCGAATTGTAAACCGGCATCAAAACCAAATCCCCACGAATTAGCAAATTTTCCTATGATTCTGCGGATTACTTTAGCATTTACGCCATATTGAAATCCCGGAACCGGTAATTTTCGCGCATACGAAAAGGTAAAACCATAATCGGCGGTAGAAAAAAGACTGATTCGGTTATAGTCAATATTGCCTTGGCTATCAATCAATTCGGTTGTGTTTAGAATATCATCTACACCAAAACGGATTAATGAAATACCCCAAGCACTGCGGTCATCGATTGGGCTGGCGTAGGCCATATAATCGTATTGCGCAATATTTGCAAAATAATTTGCATGCATTAACGATATTTGATGGTCTTCGAGATGAATTAAACCTGCAGGATTCCAATAGCCAGAATTGACATCATTAGTGGATGCAACAACGGTATTTGACATGCCTAATGCAGCGGCATCAACGCCAATATTCATAAACTCGTTAGAGTATTTTCTGACGGCTTGACTGTAAGTAGAAATACAAACCAGAAGAAACAGAAATAAGAAAGCTTTTTTCAAAGGAACTTTTTTTACAGACATAAGGTCTGTTTAATTTTTATCAAAAATATAATTTTTTACTGAGCTTATTTCTTCCTTTTATCAAATAAATAGTAATGTGGAAATCGCTGTTTAAAATCTCTAGTAAAAAACGTACTTCTCATTCACTTATTATGTTAAATTTGCCAACATTGAATCGCTAAACTGTAGAACTATGAATATTAAAAAGCACATCCCGAATTTAATTACCTTACTCAACCTTTTTTGTGGCTGTATTGCAATCGTTTTTGCCTCCAGACAAGATTTTGAAATGGCTTTTTATTTTGTTTGTCTAGGTATATTTTTAGATTTTTTCGATGGTTTTTTTGCCAGATTGTTCAAAGTTTCCAGTCCGCTGGGTTTACAATTAGATTCTTTGGCAGATATGGTAACCAGTGGCGTAGTGCCTGGATTTGTTATGTTTTTTTTGCTTTCAAGCAGTCAACATGAGATTTCAGCTCATCCCATGATTCCTTATTTGGGGTTCATTGTTACTTTAGGTTCCTGTTATCGTTTGGCTAATTTTAATATTGACACCCGTCAAACAGATTCTTTTATAGGGTTGCCAACGCCCGCGAATGCACTTTTTATTTTGAGTCTGCCTTTGGTTTTGAAATATTCAGATTCCATATTCACACTGGAAATTTTGACTAATCAATGGATTTTACTTGCCATAACGTTATTAAGTGCTTATATCCTGAATGCGGAGATTCCTTTATTCTCTTTAAAACTTAAAAAGTTTAATTTTAAAGACAATGCACTTCAAATTGTGTTTTTATCTCTTTCTCTATTGTTGTTATTTTTCTTTCAGTATTTAGGGATTCCGTTATTGATTATACTTTATATTTTACTGTCGGTGCTAAATAATAAAATGGCAATAAAGTAGTCCGTTGGTTTTTGATGGTTTTTTCTTCAGTTCATTATTTTTGGATGCATTTTTGTTTTATTTTACGGCACAAAAAAAACTACCATTGACGTTTTTTTGAAAGTAAAAAATCATGAATTACTAATTTTTTCTTTTGTCTTGATTACTCACGAGTTAATAATTTATTGTAGTTCGTGAATTCATGATTTCAAAAGAAACAAAAAATATTCATTGGTTATTATTGTTTTTAATTTTTTCTTTTGTCTTGATACAAAAGAAACAAAAAGTCAAGCCTGAATATTTTTATCCCAAAAATCATCGGACGAATTTGCCTATCGCGACCCCAGCCGCTCGTGTTTCACACTCGACTCGGGGGTCACTCCCTGCTGCCAGCGCTGAAATCCTTACCGTGATTTTTTGGTGTAAAAAGATAAGGGCGGGTAGAGGATCAGTTGTTACAAACTATTTTTTATCTGAACATCATTTTTTCTTTTGTCTTGATTACTCAAGAGTTAATAATTTATTGTAGTTCGTGAATTCATGATGTCAAAAGAAACAAAAAATATTCATTGGTTATTATTTTTTTTAATTTTTTCTTTTGTCTTGATACAAAAGAAACAAAAAGTCAAGCCTGAATATTTTTATCCCAAAAATCATCGGACGAATTTGCCTATCGCGACCCCAGCCGCTCGTGTTTCACACTCGACTCGGGGGTCACTCCCTGCTGCCAGCGCTGAAATCCTTACCGTGATTTTTTGGTGTAAAAAGATAAGGGCGGGTAGAGGATCAGTTGTTGCTATTGCTATTTCTTCATGTCTTCAAATATTTGACGCTCGACTGCTGAAGTTAAGGACGATTGAATCTCGTAAATAATAGCAATTTGATTTATAATTGAATAAAAACATAGAATGTCATTTTATATTGCTTTTTTTGTAAAAAATTAGGCCTCGAACAAAAGTTCTGAATAATTGTACCTAAAGATTTAATAAAGTAGTTTTTTGCATGAGTAAAAAGATAGTCAGAAAGCGAACTGTGTCGATTCGTAAACCGAAAAAGAAAGCGTCTGTTTTCTCTGCCAAGGGTATACGTTTATCGATTGCTGCTTTTTTTTTGCTGGTTCTTATTGGAATTGGATATCATTATCGCAATGGAATAGCCTATTATTTCAGTTTTAAATCGGATAAAATTCTAAAGGAAGAAGCCGAAGCGAAACGTATTTCAGATGTTCGAAATTTTCAGGTTCTGGAAAAAAGTGACGGAAAGAGTATTGGTCTAGATGTTTCTGAATACCAAGGGAAAATTCAATGGTCTTATGTGGACACTTTAGAAAATAAATATCCTTTAGACTTTGTGTTTATCCGTGCAACCGTGGGGAAGGACAGAAAAGATCTTCAGTTTAAGCGGAATTGGCTTGGCGCCAAAAAAAATAAAATGATTCGCGGAGCCTATCATTATTATCGTCCCAATGAAAACTCTCTCGAGCAAGCGGAGCTTTTTATTAAAACGGTTACACTTCAAAAAGGGGATTTGCCACCTATTTTAGACATTGAAAAACTACCAAAAAACCAATCCTTAGACAGCTTGAAAGTCGGTTTGAAGCGCTGGTTAAAAGCGGTGGAATTGCATTATAAAGTAAAACCTATCATTTATACTGGTGAAAAATATTATGATGATTTTTTAAAGGATGAGTTTAGTGACTATCTTTTTTGGATTGCCAATTATAATTTTTACAGAGAGAAAATCGATTCAGACTGGTTGTTTTGGCAATTTACTGAAAAAGCAGCTGTCCCTGGAATAAAAGGAAATGTCGATGTTAATATTTACAATGGCGATTTAGAACAGTTGCGGTTTATTACGGTGGAGTAGTTTTCGATATTCGTTTGGCGATGAACGAATAACGATTGCCACACTATTTACGTCCAGTCTCCCCCTCTTTCGGAGGGGGCCGGGGGGAGGACTAAAACTCCAGCTTCTTCTTTCTCAATTCGAAGTTCTGTCCAAGATATACACGACGTACCATTTCATCTTCAACCAGTTCTTCAGGAATACCGGCTTTTAGGATTCCCCCTTCAAACATCAAATAAGTTTTATCAGTAATCGCTAGTGTTTCTTGTACGTTGTGATCGGTGATCAAAATTCCGATGTTTTTATTTTTTAGTTGGGCTACAATTCGTTGAATATCTTCCACGGCAACGGGATCGACACCTGCGAAAGGTTCATCAAGTAATATGAATTTAGGATCGGTGGCAAGACAACGAGCAATTTCGGTTCGACGACGTTCTCCACCCGAAAGTAAATCGCCACGATTGGTGCGAATATGTTCTAAACTAAACTCGTCAATCAAGCTTTCCATTTTGGCAACCTGTTCTTCTTTAGTTAGTTTGGTTAATTGTAACACGCTCAAGATATTGTCTTCGATACTTAATTTTCTGAAAACAGAAGCTTCCTGAGCCAAATAACCAATTCCCTGCTGGGCTCTCTTATACATTGGATAGTCGGTAATATTCAAATCATCCAGGAATATGTTCCCTGAATTTGGTTTTACCAATCCAACAATCATATAAAAAGAAGTTGTTTTCCCGGCACCATTTGGACCCAAAAGACCCACAATTTCGCCTTGGTTCACTTCCACAGAAATGCCTTTTACAACACTTCTTCCTTTATAGGTTTTTACAAGATTTTCGGCTCTTAATTTCATATTTTATAAAGTTGCTAAGTAGCAAAGTTACAGAGTAACTGAGTTTTTATTATTGCAAAGAAACGAATTTTGTTTCTTTAGTGTATTGATTTAACTTCAATTTTGGAATTTCTAAATTCAGATCACTGCTAACAAAATGAACACATTTTAAATAAATTTCAAACCACATAGGAACATAGATTTTAATTATTTAAAGCAAAAAGACATTTTATTTTGCAAAGAACACTTAACTATATGGAAGAATTATTCCTATTCAACTCTTTTTTTGGCTTTTTTCTATGGCTCTATGTGGTGCAAAAGCATGAAGTATTTGCCTTGATTACTGCTACCTGATTACTGAGCACTTTCTTCCAATGCTTCCCAGAATTCATAGGCTCTGCGTAAATGAGGCACTACAATAGTACCGCCAACAAGTGTAGCGATTCCCATAGCTTCCATCATTTCTTCTTTGGTTACCCCTTCTTTGAAACTGGTTTCTAAATGGTATTTTACACAGTCATCACAACGTAAAACTGCCGAAGCCACTAATCCTAGCAGTTCTTTGGTTTTTACGTCCAATGCTCCCGCTGCATAGGCATTGGTATCCAAATTAAAAATTCGTTTTACAATTTTATTATTGTCAGCCAATAATTTTTCGTTCATCTTAGAACGGTAGTCGTTGAATTCTTCTATAATATCAGACATTTTCTATTTTTTTTTGATTACGTACAACAAGTTTTGAAATTAAGATGCTTGCTTCATATATTAATAACATCGGTATCGCGACAATTGTTTGGCTAACCACATCTGGGGGAGTAACAATTGCGGCAACAATAAGTATTATAATTACAGCATATTTCCAGTATTTCCTTAAAAATGTGGGTGTTACTAAACCTAATTTTGTTAAGAAATAAATCATTATTGGCATTTCAAAAAACAATCCGCTTGCTAACACCGATGTTTTTACCATTCCTAAATAGGAATCCAGAGTAAATTGGTTTTTTACAATGTCACTTACAGTAAATGTAGCCAAAAAATTGACGGACATCGGGATTACTACATAATACCCAAATAAAACTCCTAAAAAGAAAAGTAATGACGAAATGAATATAAATATTTTAGCATTTTTTCTTTCTTTTTCATACAAAGCAGGACCGATAAATTTCCAGAGTTCAAATAAAATATACGGAAAACTCAAAATAAAACCTGCCAGAAGACACATCCAGACAAACATATTTACCTGGCCCTCCATTTCTGTGTTTTGAATGATAAAAGGCATTTCGGTGATACAAATACTATCTGCAAAGCCTAATGAATGCGATAAATCACAAAAAAAAGTGTAGGTAATAAAAGTAGGTCTTGTAGGTCCAAATATGATGATGTCAAATAGGTAATCACTTATGAAATATGTAAGAAAAGCCATTATTATTACAGCTATGGTACTTCGGACCAGCAACCATCTTAATTCTTCAAGATGGTCTAAAAAGGACATTTCATTTAAATTTTTCTTCTCTTTAATAATTTTTTTTGTCATTATACTATTCCCTCTTTTAAAATGTCATGTAAATGCAGTACCCCTTTGTACTCGCCATTGTCAATGACAACTAATTGTGTTATAGAAAAATCTTCAAGTATATTCAATGCATCTACAACCATAGCTGTAGAAGCGATTAATTTTGGGTTTTTAGTCATAATGTCTTTGGCAGTCAATTCAGTGAAGGAATCTCTTTCATTCAACATTCTTCTAATGTCACCATCGGTAATAATTCCGATTACCTTATTATCCTCGACCACTGCAGTTACTCCAAGACGCTTTTCCGAAATTTCGAAAATTACTTTTTTGATAGGTGCATCCGGACTCACTGAAGGTTTTAAAGTGTGTTCCAACATGTCTTTTACGCAAAGTAATAATTTTTTGCCAAGAGCACCTCCAGGGTGATAAATGGCGAAATCTTCTGGTTTGAAATGGCGCATTTCCATCAGACAAACGGCCAAAGCATCGCCCATCACTAATTGTGCAGTGGTGCTATTTGTGGGTGCTAAGTTGTTAGGACACGCTTCTGCATCAATCGTAGTATTCAAAATAAAATCGGAACCTTTGGCAAGAAAAGAGGTCATATTTCCCGTGATAGCAATTAAAGTATTACCAAAACGTTTCAATAGTGGAACTAAAACTTTTATTTCTGGACTATTACCACTTTTTGAAATGCATATAATCACATCTTCGTTTTGAACCATGCCTAAATCACCGTGAATGGCTTCAGAAGCATGAAGAAAAAGTGATGGCGTTCCAGTGGAATTGAATGTGGCGACCATTTTTTGCGCAATAATGGCACTTTTTCCTATACCGGTAACCACTAATCTCCCTTTGGAATTATAAATACTTTGGGTGGCGCTAATGAAGTTTTCATCAAGATAATCAGTGAGTTTTGCAATAGATTCACTTTCAGATATAATGGTTTTTTTGGCACTCGCCAAGATATTTTCTTTAGTTATCAAAACAGAATGTTTAAAATTTGTGGGTTTAAAAGAAATTTGTATCTTTATGTGATGCAAATTTAGACAAAATACCACATAATCAAGAATGAATTCAAACGAAATTGACATACACAAAGAATTAAAAAAATATTTTGGCTTTAGCCAATTTAAAGGATTACAAGAACAAGTTATTAAAAGTCTCCTTAATAAGCAGAACACCTTTGTGATTATGCCCACTGGAGGAGGAAAATCACTCTGTTACCAACTACCCGCTTTAATTCAAGAAGGAACTGCTATCGTGGTTTCTCCTTTAATCGCTTTGATGAAAAATCAAGTGGATGCCATTCGAAGTTTATCTTCTGAAAATGGTGTTGCTCACGTTTTAAACTCTTCACTTACCAAAACCGAAATTGCTCAGGTTAAAAAAGATATCACTTCCGGCTTGACAAAATTGTTATATGTTGCCCCTGAATCCTTAACAAAGGAAGAATATGTGGCTTTTCTACAAACCGTGACTATTTCATTCGTCGCTATAGATGAAGCCCATTGTATCTCAGAATGGGGACATGATTTTAGACCGGAATACAGAAATCTAAAACACATTATTAAGCAATTAGGGGATGTGCCTATTATTGGTTTAACCGCTACGGCTACACCAAAGGTTCAGGAAGATATCCTGAAAAATTTAGATATGACTGATGCCACTACTTTTAAAGCATCATTCAACAGACCCAATTTATATTACGAAGTACGTACCAAAACGAAAAATATCGAATCGGATATCATTCGTTTTATAAAACAGCATAAAGGCAAATCAGGAATTATTTACTGTTTGAGCCGTAAAAAAGTGGAAGCCATTGCCGAAGTTTTACAGGTAAATGGGATAAGCGCGGTTCCCTACCATGCTGGACTAGATGCGAAAACTCGTGCCAGACATCAAGATATGTTTCTTATGGAAGATGTTGATGTGGTGGTAGCAACAATCGCTTTTGGAATGGGAATTGACAAACCGGATGTTCGTTTTGTTATTCATCATGATATTCCTAAATCTCTGGAAAGTTATTATCAGGAAACTGGTCGTGCTGGTCGCGACGGGGGTGAAGGGCATTGTCTAGCCTATTACTCCTATAAAGATGTGGAGAAATTAGAAAAATTCATGTCGGGTAAACCTGTTGCTGAACAGGAAATTGGATTTGCTTTATTGCAGGAAGTGGTGGCTTATGCCGAAACGTCTATGTCCAGAAGGCGATTTTTACTGCATTACTTCGGAGAAGAATTTGATGATGTAAATGGAGAAGGAGCTGATATGGATGATAATGTCAGAAACCCCAAAACAAAGGTGGAAGCCATAGATGAAGTGGTGAAACTATTGGAAGTAGTTCGAGATACAAAACATTTATATAAATCAAAAGAAGTGGTTTTTACATTGATTGGACGTGTAAATGCAGTTATAAAAGCTCATAGAACAGATACACAATCTTTTTTTGGATGCGGTTCAGATCATGATGAAAAATATTGGATGGCTTTGCTTAGACAAGTTCTTGTGGCTGGCTATTTATCTAAAGACATTGAGACTTATGGAATCGTAAAAATCACCGATAAAGGATTGGATTATATTAAAAAACCAGTCTCTTTTATGATGTCCGAAGATCATGAATACAATGAAATCGAAGACGAAGCAATAGTAACTGCGGCAAAATCCACAGGAGTTGCTGATGAAGTATTGATGGCTATGTTACGTGACTTACGTAAAAAAGTGGCTAAAAAACTGGGTGTTCCGCCGTTTGTGGTTTTCCAGGATCCGTCACTTGAGGATATGGCACTTAAATATCCTATTTCTGTGGATGAATTAATCAATATTCACGGCGTTGGGGAAGGAAAAGCAAAGAAATATGGTAAGGAGTTTATCGATTTGATAAGTCATTACGTAGCGGATAACGATATTATTCGACCGGATGATTTGGTTGTAAAATCTACCGGAGTTAACTCGGTAAATAAATTATACATTATTCAAAATATAGACCGGAAATTATCACTTGATGATATCGCTTCCGCAAAAGGATTAAAGATGGACGATTTGATTAAAGAAATGGAACAAATTGTCTATTCCGGAACCAAATTGAATATAAAATATTGGATCGATGATATGCTGGATGATGATCAACAAGAAGAAATTCACGACTATTTTATGGAATCCCATTCCGATAATATCGAAGAAGCACTCAAAGAATTTGAAGGCGACTATGATCTTGACGAATTGCGATTGATGCGAATAAAATTCATCAGCGAAGTAGCTAATTAGTATTCAGTGTTCAGTCGCAGTGATCAGTTTGTAGTCACAGTAATCAGTGTTCAGTCGCAGTGTTCAGTTTAGTAATTAGGGGTTTCTGCAATCTGCAATCTGATGACTGTCAACTAAAAAAGTTCTCCGCGGTGTGGCTTCAAAGCATCGCGAACTTGAATCATATTTTCATCTGTGACCACCATGAAAGCGATGGACTGCATTTCGCCTTGAATTTCAAAACCGGTAATGTTAAGCGGTAGTTTTTCAATAGCGATGTATTCTTTCAAATGAATTTCATGGTGTTCAGCTGTTTTTGCAGCAGCGGGTCCGCGAAAATCCCATATTAATTTTATTTTTCTAGACATTTTTCTCTAAGATTAATCGGTTAACGGTTTAACGGTTTTGAAGGGACAAAGTTACAAAGTCTAATTCGAAAAAGAAGCAATTTGAAAAATTGAAAACGGATTCTGCTTTCCATAAGAAGAAGTCAGTTCAAAATACTACTTTTGTATTCTGGATTATTTCAGACATTTTTTAAAGTCTAATAATCTAAAATCGAACAATCAATTAAAATGCCTCAAGAACTTCTATTACAAGTTACTCCCGAAATAGCCGCAAACGACTTGTTGCTAAAAGATTATTTATCCAAACAAATTAAGGTTGCCGTTAAGGAAATCCAACATGTTTCTATATTGAAGCGATCTATTGATGCGCGTCAAAAAGCGATAAAAATGAATTTGAAAGTGGCTATCTATCTGAATGGAGAACCTTTTCAAGAGCATAAAATTCAACTTCCCGATTATAAAAATGTTTCAGCAGCTCAAGAAGTCATTGTTGTAGGTGCCGGACCAGCGGGTCTTTTTGCCGCTTTGCAATTGATAGAATTGGGTTTGAAGCCAATAGTAATTGAGCGCGGAAGGGATGTTCGAGGTCGTCGACGTGATTTGAAAGCTATTAATGTGGATCATCTGGTAAATGAAGATTCTAATTATTGTTTTGGCGAAGGTGGTGCAGGAACCTATTCGGACGGGAAATTATACACGCGTTCCAAAAAACGTGGCGATGTAACGCGGATTCTGGAGTTGTTTGTTGCTTTTGGGGCTTCAGCCGATATTTTAATTGAAGCGCATCCTCATATTGGAACCAATAAATTGCCTCAAATTATTCAGGATATTCGGGAGAAGATAATCGAATATGGCGGACAAGTTTTGTTTGAAACCCGCCTAACTGATATTTTAATAAAAAATAATGAAGTGCAAGGTATCGTCACTCAAAAAGGAGATACGATTCTTGCCAATAAAATTATCTTGGCCACAGGGCATTCTGCCCGTGATATATTTGAATTACTGGACAGAAAGCAAATTTTTATCGAAGCAAAATCTTTTGCCTTGGGCGTAAGAGCCGAACATCCACAATCGCTAATTGACAGTATTCAATACAGTTGTGATTATCGTGGGGAACATTTACCACCAGCGCCATATTCGATTGTGAAACAGGTAAATGGTCGCGGAATGTATTCTTTTTGTATGTGTCCAGGTGGTGTGATTGCACCTTGTGCCACAAGTCCGGGAGAAGTGGTGACTAATGGCTGGTCTCCGTCAAAAAGGGATCAAGCTACCGCCAATTCTGGAATTGTAATCGAATTAAAACTGGAGGATTTTAAGCCATTTGCCAAATTTGGTGCTTTGGCAGGTATGGAATTCCAAAAAAGTATTGAGCAACGCGCTTGGCATTTGGCAGGCGAAACCCAAAAAGTTCCTGCCCAACGAATGATTGATTTTACTCAAAACAAAGTGTCGTCAGAAATTCCTAAAACATCTTATGTTCCCGGAACTACATCAGTAGAAATGGGTCAGGTTTTCCCTGGTTTTTTAACTCAGATATTGCGCGAAGGCTTTACTGAATTCGGAAAATCCATGCGCGGTTACTTGACTAATGAGGCGATACTTCATGCCCCAGAAAGCAGAACATCTTCCCCAGTTCGTATTCCTAGAGATCCATTAACCTATGAACACGTTCAAATAAAGGGTTTGTATCCATGTGGTGAAGGGGCAGGTTATGCGGGAGGAATTATCTCAGCCGCGATTGATGGAGAAAAATGCGCTTTGATGATAAAAGAGAGCATCGGGAAATAATTTTTTTCAAAAATAAAACGTTTTATCTTAAAAAGTAAGTAGCCTAATGCAGGCTGCTTACTTTTTATTTTTAATATAAATTGTTATTTTTTCATAACAGGTTTTATTTCAGTCACGACCAGTTTTACGGTATTCTTTCCAATGTTTTTCCCCATATGAGTAACAGGAGCAATATACAGCACATCTCCCGATTTCATTTTGACAATTGTTGCCGGTTTGCCTTTTTCGGTAATCTGTAATGTTCCATCGGTTAAGGCATAAATGGTGTGTTGCGGATGGCTGTGCCATGCCATTGTTTGACCTGGAGCAAATTCAACAGACATGACCCTTACTTTATCATTCTCCAGAAGGATTTTTTTATACACTTTCGGATTTACTTTCATTGGATCTTGTGCGTGCATGACTGTGCTCATCATTAGGAATAATCCAATAAGCAGTGAGATTGAAATCGTTTTAATTGTTTTCATTTTAGTTGTTTTATTGATTAAACATAGTTGGGCAATGTTTGTGTTGCCTCTTTTTTAAAATATTTTCACATTAATTTTATAATGGAAATAGAATTATACAGTATAATAAATTTATTTTATAAGACAAGACCATTCTGATTAATTAGAAAATAATAGATGCCGTTATTAAAGTAGGTTTGAATTGAGGCTTATGGGGTTTTGCCTTTTTTGATAATTGTTGCGTTTTTGTTTTAATAGGTATTGTCAGTGCAGTAGACAGCTCCTTTTTTAGGACTACTAATTTACGAAAAAATAGTGAACTAGAAATATTTAAACAAGTTTTTGTTTTGTAACTAATTGATTTTTAATTAAATATATCTATTTTTTTAGATTTTAAAATTATTTAAGTTCAATTGGTACACTTGAAATTATATTTTTGAAAAAAAAAGTTTTTTGCAGGATTTGCGTGAGGGATAGTAGTGGAAATCCTCCCGATTTTTCATCGGGAGATTGCAACGGATAGCCCGGCTCGCTTTTTTCAGCGAGACACGCCCAAAATAATATTTATATGATAGTTCTCGAATTCTAATTTTTATGGAATCAGAATTATTTTACCGGTACTTTTTCTGCTTTCTAGGTAATCATGTGCTTTTTTGCCTTCTGAAAGTTTAAAAACAGTAGGAGGAGCGATGGTAATTTCTTTGTTGTTAATCCATGTAAATAGCTGATGTGCTCTTTTGATGCGTTCTTCTTTAGAATTCAAATAATTCCATAAATCACCGCTCGTTAATGTTTTTGAAGAATCCATTAACATTCTTGGGTTCACAAAATCAGGATCGCCGCCAGCCATACCAAAAAAGACCACTTGTCCACTCGCTTTGGTTACTTCGAAACTATCGCTCAAGGTGCTGCCAATACTATCGTATACTACATCCACTCCGTTTGGACAAAAGGACAAAACGTGTGTTTTCCAATCGTCCGAATATAAAAACACTGCATCTGCTCCGTTTTTCAAAGAGATTTCTGCTTTATCAGCAGACGAGGTTAATCCAATAACCGTTGCTCCCAGTAATTTGCTTATTTGCGTTAGAAATTGACCAACTCCACCTGCAGATGCATGAATAAGTACGGTTTCTCCTTTTTGAGTTTTATGACTATCGGTTGCCAGATAATGGGCTGTTAATCCTTGTAATAGAATGGTTGCGGCAGTTTCAAAAGAAATTGTAACAGGTAATGGAATAACATGGGCAACAGGGACAGCCACTAATTCCGCATTGGAAAAAGGAGAGTCAGCAAATGCAATTCTATCTCCAATTTTAAAACCGCTTTGATTATTAGCATCCACAACTATTCCAGCACCTTCATAACCTGCAATGAATGGTGGATTTCCTTTAAGATGGTAATTTCCTTTTCGGCGGTATACGTCTGCAAAGTTCAAACCAATAGCTTTCATTTCGACTAATATTTCGTCGCTTTTAAGTATTGGGTTTGGGATATCAATATATTCAAGAACTTCAGAAGTACCAAAAGTTGAAAAGGTTAATGCTTTCATTATTTTATGGTATTAGATTCTTTTAAACAGCCAATAATTTTATTGTATAATATTTTTTCGTCGATGGGTTTGGATACATAATCGTTCATTCCGGCCGCTTTGCATTTTTCAACATCTACAGAAGTCACATCTGCGGTAAGTGCAATAATGGGGATGTTTGAATTCAGCTCATTACGTATGTATCTTGTGGCTTCAAAACCGTTCATTACCGGCATTTGTAGATCCATCAGGATAATGTCATAGGTGTTTTTTTGTAGTTTTTCAACAGCTTCTTTACCATTATTGGCCATGTCGATTTCATAGCCAAAGTCCAACAATATTATTTTTATTAAAAGTTGATTCAAAGCAATGTCTTCTGCCACAAGCACTTTTACTTTGCCGGTTGTTCTTGTTTCCTGAGGGATTTCTTGGAAAAGTTTGACTTCTTCTTTTATTGCTTTGACTTCTGATTTTATTTTGTCAAAAGTTAAAACAAAGCTAAAGTCAGATCCTTTACCTTCTTCACTATTAACAGTGATTGTTCCTCCCTGAAGTTCTACAAGTTGTTTGGTAATTGCCAGACCGAGACCCGTTCCTCCAAAGGAGTTGCTGGTTCCAACTGTTGCTTGTTCGAAATTATTAAAAATATCAGCGAGTCTGTTTTTAGGAATTCCAATGCCTGTATCAGTAATTAGGAATTCAATAGTTACTTTTTCAGTATCCTGATCTACCAATCGTAAACATATCGCTATTTTTCCTTTTGAAGTAAACTTTACTGCATTACTCATCAAATTCAAAATAATTTGGCGTAAACGCATGGGGTCACCTATTACATTTAACGGAATAGTAGCATCATATTCATGATGTAATTCTAAATTTTTTTCCACTATTTTAGCTTCAAAAAGATGTAGCATGGTAGCAATAGAATTGGACAAACTAAAGGCTGTTTTCTCAAAAGTCATTTTTCCGGCGTCGACCTTGGCAATGTCCAGAATGTCATTAATTAATACAATCAATGCATCTCCTGATTCTTTAATCGCGTTGATGTATTCTTTTTGCGATTCATCTAAATCAGTTTTTAAAACCACATTAGTAAACCCAATAATGGCGTTCATTGGAGTTCTGATTTCATGACTCATATTAGACAAAAACTGTTGTTTTGACTTAACCGCTTCCTCCGCAATTTTAGTTTTTTGCTCTGCTTTAATTTTTGCTTCAATCAATTCATTTTTTGCAGAAACTTGAGTGGTGACGTCAGACGCTATAATGGTAACGCCAGAAACAGTTTTATCTGCTTCATGATACGGTTGATAGACAAAATTGAAATATTCATTGACTATTTTGCCATCTCGTACTAATGGTACAGGGAGTTCATAACCGTAAAACGGAATTCCTGTTGAATATACTTCATCGAGCAGTAAAGGGAATGAGAGGTCTTTGAGTTCGGGTAATATATCGATAAATTTTTTACCTTCAACGTTGTTTCCCTTTCCCCAGATTTCTTTTATACTTGCATTTGCAAGAGTGACTACCATATCTTTACCTTTCAATATTGCTATGGCAAAAGGCGATTCCATCAGCATCATATTGTACCGTTTTTCGCTATCTTCAATTTTCTTTAGTGCTTTTTTTTCAATATCAAGTTGTTCTTCTAATACTCTTTTTTCTTTCGACTGTAACGCAAATCCCAATCTTCGGACCTCTGTAATATCTTTAATTGTAAAGAGAATTAATTGTTTGTCTTGGTTTTTTTTAATAATTGGATTTGCGTTTACTAACATTGATTTTTCACCAATGTGAGGAAATGTAATTTTAATTTCTAAATCATCAACGTTTGCTTTATCAGTAGCAGTTGTTTTTAGTAATTCATGGATTTCGGGTATGTCCCATATTCCATTTTCTAAATCAAATATAGATTTACCTTTGGTTGCTTCTTTGGTAACTAAGAATTTTTTATAGAATGATTTGCTGGCTGATTTTACCTTAAAATCTTTTTTCAAAACCAACATGGTTTCATGAATGGTAGCAATAATTGCTTTTGAAAAATCATACGATTCCCTCAACTTTTGATTGGTGGAAATAAGTTCTTTATTTTGGGTGACATCTTCAACGCGATGGATGATATACTTTACATTGTTATTTTTGTCGAGGATTGGAGAGTTAACGGGGCTCCAAAATCGCTCTTCAAATTCACCACCTTCCGATTCCGGTTTTCTGATATCGTGTTTTTGGACTTGCATTATATCGGTAACCTTGCTTTTAAGAACCTGAATCAGAGAAGCTTTCACATTGGTAATTGCTTCTGAATTTTTATTGCTGGGACTATCAGGAAATACATCAAACATATTACGGCCGACGATGTTTTTTCTTTCCGTCATTGTGACTTTTAAATAAGCGTCTGTTGCAGTTACAATATTAAATTTAGTGTCTAAAACTAATAACAATGCTGGCGACTGTTCAAATAAATCTAGATAATCATTTTCGTCCATAAATAGCGCAATGTTGATTTGAAAATATATTTATTTCTTAAAATGGTAATTAATTCGATCCCCTCGAACAGTAGTGTCCCAGTTTTTTCGACTTGCAAAGTTTCGAAATTCAAACCCAAATAACATGTATTATTTTAATAAAGAATTAGAGGTCCAAGGTCTTAAAAAAATGATTTAAATACAAGTGCAAAAACCCTATAATTTCTATTTATTTTTTCACAAAAAGTAGTTCCGTAAAATCGTGTTTTTAGGGTGTGTTTCAAATTATTATAGTGCTATAGTGAAATAAAAAAAGAGGAAATAAAATGCGTTACTGGAAGCTTCATTAACATCTTGACATTCGATTGTAAGTATATTTTATGTTTGTTGCATTTTATTTAGTCTTTGGGTTTTTGAAAAAATCTGGATAAGGTAAAGCTGTATTTATTTTCGTGAATAGCAATTCGCTTTTAGAAGTAAATATTTGTATCATATTGTCTAGCTGATTAATCTCTTTGGAACTTATTACATCAGAAACAATGGTTTTTTTCAAGTGTTCGGTAATAACCGTGTAATCGTGCCATTCTCCTAATAATTCAGGTAGAATATTGTTTTTTCGAATCAACTTAATTTGTTTATCTGAGTTTAGGCTTTGTTGATTATATAGATACGCTTTTAACCGCTTCCGTAATTTATGTATTTTTTTAATTTCTAAATTGTTTTGGCTGAGCAATTTCTCAATTTTAGTTCTCTTTTTATACCTGTAATTATTTAGCTTTTTTTTATTTATCTTGGAGAGAAAGGGAAGAATTTTGCGATATTTATTGTTTAGTTTTTTTGTGAACGCCTTATTTAAAATCGAAAAAAAATGGGTCTGTTCTTTTATCTGATTTTTCTTCAAGTGAGTGCTGTACTCGACGGGTAAATGGGTAGTAGAATGCTCTTTTATTAGGGATTCTTCAATTTGGAGTTCTCTTACTTTCCCACCCTGTTTAAAAATTAATTTAAAGGGTTTGAAGATTTTATTTCGTTTGAATTTTTTTGTACAATAATCCAGTAAATCAAATAAAGCTTTCAGCCTTTTAATTTCAACCCTTAATTTATGAAAAGTATCGGGCGAATAAGATTGCTGTTTTTGCTCCAAAAGAAAATTAATCACACTCGTTCTTTTTTTAAAATATTTTTTTAGTGTTTTCATTTTTTGGAAAATAGATTTTAATTATTTTATTTTCAAAAGGGAAAAATGAAGATTCTGTTATCACGTTGCAGAAATTATTAGAAATTCAGAGTATGCTATTAAGCGATTAAATATAGATTAATTTCCTTCTAAAAATTTCTTCTTTTCCTCAAAGTCTTCTTTGGTAATTTCTCCCTGTGCAAATCTTTTTTTTAGGATATCCAATGGTGTTTCAGTTTTTGTTCGATGACCAGGAAGGTTATATGGAGTGGCAAATATCCAGATTAAGATGATAATCCAAAAAATCCACCAAAAGAAATGCATTCCCCAAAAGTGATGTCCATAGTGCATGATGAAATATTTTATAAATTACATATAAAGATATGAAATTCAGTGTTGTATGTATATTTTTGGAGATATTATCTGTGTTTTAAAGGAATAAAAAAACGGTTTCGAAACAAAAAAACGCTTTAATTTTTTTGTTTCGGAACCGTTTCTGAACAATTTTTGATTTTTAATCATTCGTTAAAAAAGATTATGCTTTTGGTACTGGAGGCGGACCATCACGCAACATGGCTTTCCATACTTCTTTGTTCAGGATTGTTATTAATTGTAGTTTCTTTACTAGATTGTAATTTTTTAGAAAAGCATGGGTTAAGAATCAATTTTATTTAGTTGATCTGTCTTTTGATTGCATTTCCATATAGTCTACAGTAAGATTTGAAAGTACTTTCATTCCCAAAACAAAACCACTTTCGTCAATATAAAAATCAGGGGTATGATGCGGAGCGGTTTCAGAGATTGGTTTTCCTTTTGGAGCACCTCCTAAAAAGAAGTACAGACCCGGTATCTTTTCCTGATAGTATGAAAAGTCTTCGGCACCAGTTACGGCAGGGGTAATATAGACATTATCTTTAGCCGCTGTTGCTTCTAATGTTGGAACCATTTTCTCTGTCAATAATGGATCATTGTAGGTAATAAGCGTTTGGTTAGTTATATTTATATCGGCAGAGACTCCTGCACTTTCAGCAATTGAAATCACTACTTGTTTTAATCTGGAATGCATCATATCCTGCACTTTTGAATCTAGAGATCGAATTGTTCCTGTCATCGTAAGTTCTTCTGGAATAACATTACTTCTTACTCCGGCATTTATTTGTCCAACACTAATAACAGCCGCAGATTCGGTTATGTTTACATTTCGGCTGACAATAGTTTGGATTCCCATTACGATTTGAGCCGCAGTGGTAATGGGGTCGATACCAAGCCATGGATAGGCTCCATGTGTTTGTTTGCCTTTTATTTTTATTGTAAACCAATCTGAAGCTGCCATCGTTCCTTTGGTGCGGTATTTTATTTTTCCCACTTCTGTTTGGGCATTGATATGCAATCCAAAAATAACGTCCACTTTAGGATTCTCTAAAACGCCTTCTTTGACCATTAGTTTTGCACCGCCTTCTTCACCTTCAGGTGGACCTTCTTCGGCTGGTTGAAAAATAAATTTAACGGTTCCTTTTAATTCGCTTTTCATGGAAGCTAAAATTTCGGCAGTTCCCATTAAGATAGCAATATGAGTGTCATGTCCGCAAGCATGCATAACCGGTACTGTTTTTCCATTGTATTCGCCTTCAGTTTTAGAAGCAAAAGGAATATTTACTCGTTCTTTTACTGGCAAAGCATCAATGTCTGCTCTGAGGGCGACAACTGGACCTGGTTTTCCTCCTTTTAGAATTCCCACAACCCCTGTTTTGGCAACTCCAGTTTGCACCTCAATGCCAAGAGAACGGAGATGAGCGGCAATTTTATCGGCAGTTTTGAATTCTCTATTGCCTAATTCAGGATTCTGGTGAAAGTCGCGTCGCCATGAAATAACTTTTGATTCTAAGGACTCGGCTTTCTGACCAATCTTACTTTTTAGTGCTGTATTTTGTGCAGAAGCCAAGCAAACAAAGGAAAATAGCGTTGCAGTGAATATTGTTTTTTTCATGGTTGGTGAATAAATGGTATAATTAAATGTTTAAATATCGTTGCTTTGAGAAATTGTTTTAGAAAAACATATACATTTTGTTAAAAACAAATATATCAATTAATAGTTTGCAGTTGAGGCAAATGGATAAACTAAACTTCAATTTAAAATAGAACATAAAAAAAACCGAAAATTTCTTTTCGGTTTCTGTCTTATTCTATTTTTTCTTTTTCAATCGGTCTTTAAAAAGCTTTTCGAATTTTTCCATTTTGGGTTGAATCACCATTTGACAATACGGCTGACTTTTATTGTTTGCGTAATAATTTTGATGGTAGTCTTCTGCTTTGTAAAACGTGGTCAACGGCTCTAGTGCCGTTACTATAGAACTTTCATATATTTTTCCTTTTTTCAGCGCATTCATGATTGCTTGTGCCGCTATTTTTTGTTCTTCATTTTTGTAGAAAATGGCAGAACGGTATTGCGTCCCTACATCAGCACCTTGACGATTTAATGTCGTAGGATCGTGAACGCTAAAGAAAACTTTGAAAATTTCATCTAGACTGGTAATGTTTCTATCATAGGTGATTTGAACCGCTTCGGCATAACCCGTCCTTCCAGAGGAAACATCTTCATAAGATGGATTAACCATTTTTCCTCCTGCAAACCCAGAAACAGCCGATTTTACTCCATTTAGATTTTCATAAACCGCTTCCACACACCAGTAACAGCCTCCTGCCAAAGTTATGGTTTCAAAATTAGATTGTTTTGCCGCTTTGCCGGTTGTAGTGTTTTGTCCAAACATACTTAGTGATGTGAATAGACAAATTAAAAATAGATTTTTCATATTATTTCGTATCAGGTATAAAGTCTAGAGCGATAGAATTCATGCAATATCTTTTTCCGGTTGGAGCGGGTCCGTCATCAAAAAGATGTCCTAAATGACCACCACATCTACCACAAAGGACTTCAGTTCTTTCCATTCCGAGTGAATTGTCGGTTTTGTAAACGACACTGTTTTTGTTGTCCTGTTCGAAAAAACTTGGCCAACCGCAACTGCTTGAAAATTTAGCGCCAGAGCGAAATAGTTTATTTCCACAGGCTGCACAATAATAGGTTCCTTTTTCATCGGTGTTCCAATATTTCCCTGTGAATGGCCTTTCGGTATCCGCGTGACGGGTTACTTCATAAACATCTTCAGGTAATACTTTTTTCCATTGCGCATCCGTAAGATTGAGTTTTGTAGCGTTCGTATTGGAATAAAAGGGATTTCCCGGCTTTTTAATTGGACTTTCCATACTAGTAGATTTTTTTGTGTTATTTTGTTTATTTGTTGTTTGCGCAGAGACATTGAACATAAATAGTTGAAGCAAAAATAGTATTCTTAAAAAATGGTTTTTTGTTTTCATAATGAGGTAATATTTATTTTTTTAATACTGTAAATATAAAGTGACTTTAAACTTTAAAATGTCTCTTACTTTACAAATGAACAGCGATTTAAGTAAGTTTTAACTATTGTTATTTGCGATTACAAATCACTTTTGGATTTATTATTAACAAAACTGTAGTTTTACAAACCGATACGCATGTTTACCAAGTGTTTTTTGAAGCCCACTTTTTCATAAGCCTGTATTGCCGAAGCATTTTCGGTGTAAACATCTAAGCGGAGTTCAAATATATTTTGCGAACGGCACCATTCTTTTAGTCCTTCAATGATTTTAGAATTTACACCTATTCCTCGGTAATTCAAATCAGTGTACATAATTCCCAGATAGGCGTAGGTTGCGTGATTTAAATTCGGCTGTGCGCTCTCTATTCGTGCGTATCCGGAACCAATAACCTCCAAATCAATTTCGGCAACCAACACTTCGATATGAGAAGCTAAAATCATTTTCTCAATGTCATAATAGTGGATTTTTTCTTCTTTTAAAGTGGGATCAAATGGACGTTCGGCAGTGATAATTCGCTTTTCGAAGGCAAGGAGTTTCTTTAAATCAGTACGGCGGGCTTTTCGAATGGTTATTTCGTGCATTGTATTATTTATCTTAGACTATCGAAAGTACAAAAGAATTCTCAAATGGTTTACATTGGGTTTTATATGGAAGATATCAAAACAACAGAACTTCAACAACTCGAAAGAGAACGTTAAAGCGGCTTACAATAATTATATTTTTGTATTTTTGTAAGGCTAAAAATACATATGAAAGAAGAAAACGTAATATTAGTTAACATAAACGATGAGCAAATTGGATTAATGCCAAAACTTGAAGCGCATGAAAAAGCTATTCTACATCGGGCTTTTTCGGTTTTTATTTTAAATAGTAAAAACGAAATCATGTTGCAACAAAGAGCACATCAAAAATACCATTCTCCATTATTATGGACCAATACTTGTTGTAGTCATCAGCGGGAAGGGGAATCTAATATTGAGGCTGGGAGTCGAAGATTGTATGAAGAAATGGGTTTTAAAACGACACTTAAAGAACTTTTTCATTTTATTTACAAGGCGCCATTTGATAACGGTTTGACGGAACACGAACTCGACCATGTTATGATAGGATATTATAACGATAATCCGGTAATTAACGCTGAAGAAGTTGAAGACTGGAAATGGATGAAAATCGAAGAAGTAAAAACAGACATGGAAATTCATCCTGAAATATATACCGTTTGGTTCAAAATAATTTTTGATGAGTTTTATCATTTCCTAGAAGACCATAAAGTATAAAATTGCAGATTGCAGTTCAAAGAATTATTAACATTAATTAAAAGACTTTAGATAATCGATTTCGCAAACTTGAGGAATCTGAAATTTGAAATCTGAAATTTGAAATTATGAGAGTAACGATTTCGCGAAAAGCCCATTTCAATGCGGCGCACAGATTATATAGGAAAGACTGGACTTTCGAGCAAAATGATGCAGTTTTTGGCAAATGCAACAATCCTAATTTTCATGGACATAATTACGAATTAATAGTAAGTGTTACTGGGCCAATTGATCCGGAAACAGGTTTTGTTATGGATGTGAAATTTCTAGCAGACATTATTAAGGAAGAGGTTGAGAATCAGTTTGACCATAAAAACTTGAATTTAGATGTTCCGGAATTTCAGGATTTAAATCCAACAGCAGAAAATATTGTGGTTGTGATTTGGAATAAAATTAGAAAAAAAATCGAATCCGGATTCGAGTTAGAAGTGGTTCTTTATGAGACACCCCGGAATTTTGTAACTTATAAAGGGGAGCAATGGAATTAAAAGTAGGTGATAAAATCCCCAATTTTAAAGCAAAGGATATTAACGGTAGTGATTTTGACAGCCAAAATTTAGTTGGACAAAAATCAATAGTTATTTATTTTTACCCCAAAGATAATACTCCCATTTGTACTGCTGAAGCCTGCAGTTTTAGAGATCAATATGAAGATTTTAAAGATTTAGGTGCGGAAGTAATAGGTATCAGCAATGATAGTATAGATTCGCATCAAAAATTTGCAAAGCAATATCAACTCCCTTTTATCCTTTTGTCAGACACTGATAAAAAGATCAGCAAACTTTTTGGAGTTTCATCGGGATTGTTTGGGATACTTCATAGAAGAGTGACATTTGTGATTGATAAAAATGGAGTTGTTCAAATGATTTTTGATAGCATGCTGGCGCCAAAGCACATTTCTAAAGCGCTGGAAACTATTAAAAGATTAGTAGCATAAATTAAAAAGTGGATTACGTTAAGTATCCAAATCGGCAAAATTTGTAAATAAAAAACATGAATTCAAAAATATATCCTTTACAATTTGAACCCATCTTGAAAGAAAGAATTTGGGGTGGTGAAAAATTAAAAACAGTTCTCAACAAACCGATTACTTCAAAAATCACAGGAGAAAGTTGGGAATTATCTACCGTAGATGGTGATGTTAGCGTAATTGCGAACGGAGAATTGAAAGGAAAATCATTGACGGAGATTATTGATGAATCGCCAAATGAAATTTTAGGCTCGGAAGTTTATAATAGGTTTGGAAAACAATTTCCGTTGCTTTTTAAATATTTAGATGCTCGGGAAGATCTATCCATACAAGTCCATCCAAATGATGAGTTGGCGAAAAAACGCCATAATTCTTTTGGAAAAACAGAGATGTGGTACGTGATGCAGGCTGAAACGGATGCTCGAATAATAGTAGGTTTCAAAGAGAAATCAAATCCTGCCGAATATTTAGAAAATGTAAAAAATAATTCCTTACTCCATATTCTTGATGATGTAAAAGTAAAATCAGGAGATGTCTTTTTTCTGGAAGCGGGGACCGTACACGCTATTGGCGCGGGATTATTGGTGGCTGAGATTCAACAAACTTCGGATGTTACTTATCGCCTTTATGATTTTGACAGGGTAGATGCAAACGGAAAGACAAGAGAATTACATGTTGATTTAGCGTTGGAAGCAATAAACTTTAATAAAGTAGATACTTATAAAAGATATACCGAGGAAATTAATCAATCCAATTCTGTTGTGGATTGTCCTTATTTTACAACTAATTTTATTCCGTTAGATGGAAAAATTACCGTTTCTAAAACGGAAGAAACGTTTACAGTCTATATGTGTGTGGAAGGTACATTTGAAATAGAATATAATGAATCTAAGTTTCATTATAAAAAAGGGGATACCGTTTTGCTTCCCGCGGCAATGAATTCGTTCATTGTCAATGGAAAAGCTTCGATTTTAGAAATTTACATTTCATAGTCGGTAATAGAAAGATATTGTGTACTTTTGCAGACGCAAATTAAAAATCCAAATTAAAAAAGATAAAAATGGCAAACGTTAAAAATTTAAAAAAAGACATCAACTACGTTTTAGGAGATATTATTGAAGCAGTTTACTTGTTCGAAATTTCTACAACTGGAAAACCAACAACAGAAACTAACGCTTTAATTGACGAAGCTATCGCTGCTTTTGACGGTTTAATCACAAAAGTGAACGCTAAAAAAGTGGAAGATAAAAAAGCTCACTTCAAACAAATTAATGTTGAATTGGAACAAACTGCTAATCAATTGATTGCTAAAATCAACGAATTGTAGTCAAAAAAAAAGCAAAAAAAGTTTGAATTTGTTTTGGAAAATAGAAATTCAAGCTTATATTTGCACCCGTAATGAGTCGCCAGCGTAGCTCAGTTGGCTAGAGCAGCTGATTTGTAATCAGCAGGTCGTGGGTTCGAGTCCCTCCGCCGGCTCTTAATAAAACCACCTAACTTTTGTTAGGTGGTTTTTTGTTTTCTTGAAATAAAAAAAAGGAATTCGCTAATCAGCTAATTCCTTTTTTTATAATATTAAGTTTTTATAAGGGTTTTTAAGCCGGTATTAAATTTGAAATAACAATTGTTGTACCTTCTGAATCATCATTATTGAAATATACGCTACAATTATTTCTCTCGGCTAATTTTTTTACTAAGTTTAATCCAATTCCTGTGCTTGAGTCCCCTTTTGAAGTTTTACCTAATGTGTAAAACATATCAAAAACTTTCTCCTGTTGGTCTTCTGGAATTCCAGGTCCATTATCCTGTATTGCTATCGTTTTTTCTTCTTCAGAATAGATAATCGTAATCTTAGTTACTTCTTTGTCGTTATATTTTATAGCATTCGAAACTAAATTTTGAATTATTTGTTTGAAAGCTACAGGTTGAAACGATATAATGTGGTCTAAATTCACTTTATTGATAATGATATCATTATCAATGCGAATAAGTTTTATTACTGATTCAACCTCGGTTTGTAAGTGTACACTCTTTTTACCTTCGTTATTTTGTACATTTTTTGAATAATATAAGAGATCATCAATTAATTTAGACATTGATGTGGCTGATGTTTTTACCATCTCAAATAATTCGCTAGCAGGTTCATTCACTTTTAGAATTTTTTCCTCTTCAATATAATCAATCAAACATTTAATATTTGCTAACGGAGTTTTTAAATCATGAGCGATGATATTAGCAAAATTTTCTAGCTCTTTATTTTTTTCAAGAAGTTGATTATTTACTTTCTTCAATTGCTGATCATAATCCCATATTTTTAAAAATGAATCCACTTTTTTACGTGTCACCTCAGTGATTAAAGGTTTAAATAGAAAGTCTATTGCGCCTAGGTCATAGGCTTTATTGATGTATTTTGGTTCATCACTTATGGCTGTAACAAAAATAGTTGGAATGTTTGAAGTATCAGGATGTTGTTTTATAATTTCAACAAATTCATATCCGTCCATTTCTGGCATTTGTACATCAACTAAAATTAAAGATACTTTCTCTTTAAGTAATACTTGTAATCCTTCGCTAGCAGAATTACAGGTTATGATTTCTCGATTTTCATTCTCAAGTATCATCTTTAGAGAGAAAAGATTTGCGGGCTTGTCATCTATTAATAATAGAATATGTTTTTTTTTATCTGGGCTCATTATTCAGTGTTTTTATAATGTTTGCGATATTTAGTTCGGTATGGTTTTTATAAATGTTTTTAGCCGCTTTTGGCATGGTATCAAATTCAGCTTCTTTGCAATCTTGAATAATAGTTTTTCCTTTATTCTCAGCCATGTACTTTAAGCCATTTGCTCCATCATTATTTGCTCCAGATAATAAAATACCACAACATTTTTCTTTTAATACGAGTGAACAGGATTCAAAGGTTACATCGATAGAAGGTCTACTGTAGTTAACAAGCTCAGAAACATCTAATGAAAAAGTGAAGTTTTCTTCTAATGATACATGGTAATTAGATGGAGCAGTATAAAGCATCCGTTTTTGTATTATTTCTTTATCTTCAATTTCTTTGACCGTATAATGAGTGTTATTTTGTAGAATTGCTTCAAATGTTGATTCTATATTTTTTAATCGATGTAGAACAATTACAATAGGGGTGTCAATTGTTTTATCCATTCCTTTTAGAATAGATAAAATGCAATTGAATGCACCTGCTGAACCACCAATAATAATCATTTCAATCATTACTTTATTTTTTGATAAATTTTTTCATTTTGGTCTATTTCTTTAAAATGCTCATAAACGGAGCTAAATCGTAAAGATTCTTTTTTTCCAAGAACTAAAAAACCATGAATAGGTAGGCTGTCATAGAATAATTTCAATACTTTATCTTGTAGTTCATTGTCAAAATAGATCAGTACATTACGACAAAGAATTAGCTGACACTCTTTGAAAACGCCATCAGTAACTAGATTATGATTAGTAAATAAGATGTTTTCTTTTAAATCAGAATTAATAATCGAATCTTTTCCATCAGAAATAAAATAGTCGCTCAAGGAGTTTTTTCCTCCACATTTAAAATAATTTTTAGTGTAGTCTTTAAAGTTATTATTAGAATATATTCCTTTTCGAGATTTGTCTATAGCATTTGAACTAATATCTGTTGCATACAATCTCGTTTTATGGATTAGATAATTTTCTTTTAGTAATATATTTATGGAATAGGTTTCTTCTCCTAAGGAGCAACCAGCACTCCATATATTTATTTTTGGGTAGCTTTCTAGATAAGGAAATACATTAGTAATTAGCGATTTGTAGAAACTAGGGTCTCTAAAAAATTCACTAACGTTCACTACAATTTCATTAATGAAGTTTTTAAAAATGATTGGATTATTTATCAATTCAAATTTTAAGTCAACACTGCTTTTCATGGAATTTATTTCCATAAAACGGTTAATTCTTCTAAGCATTGATGCTTTAGAATAATTAGAGAAATCGTAATCAAATTGTTTTTTTATCGTAAAAAGCAATTCTTCTAATTCATTTGATTGTATCATTTATTTGTAAATCCATATACTAATTAATGAAATAAGTTTTTGAATATCAATAGGTTTTGACTGATAATCAGATGCTCCTGCATTGATGATTTCATCACGATCTCCCTTCATTGCTTTAGCGGTTAAGGCAATAATAGGAAGATTTTTCCATTTTATATTTTCTCTAATTTTTCTTGTTGCTTCAAAACCATCCATTTCGGGCATCATTATATCCATTAAAACAATATCAGTATTTGAATTATTCTCTAAAACGCTAAGCGCTTCGATTCCGTTCAATGCGGTAGTAATATTAGCGCCTTTGCTAGTTAGAGCAGCAGATAATGCATAGATATTTCTGATATCGTCATCTACAATTAATATATTCCTATCTTTTAGGATCTCGCCACCAGATAAATTAGGAGCAGACTTGTATTTATTTTCTGTAGTAGTCTCTATCTTATTCAAGAATAATAATAGTTCGTCCTTTAAACGTTCAGTTGCATTGTTTGTTTTAATGATGATGCTGTCTACACTTTTTTCTAATTCTAATTGTTCCTTATCGGATAGCGATTTTCCAGTATTAATGATGATTTTGATACTCTTGTTTTTTGAAATATTTTTTAATTCAGAAACTGTTTTTATGTTATCAGAATCGGGTAATCCTAAATCAATAATAGCACAATCTATTTCTTCATTTTTTAAAATATTTTCAGCCTCAAATCGAGAGTAGGCTTGCAAGCAAATGATGTTTTTATCATTAGAATGAAGCAATTGTTTGATAGAATAATTAAGTTTTGTGTCGTCTTCCAATACCAAAACTTTCTTGAATATCTTATTTATTTGATTGTCGATTGATTCAAATGCACTTTTTAATTTTTCAGGTGTGATAGGTTTAATCAAGAAATCAAAAGCTCCCATTTCTTTGGCCAGTTTTTCTCTTTTCATACCTGACATTACGTGTACTGGTATGTGTTGAAGTTCTTTGTCTTCTTTAAGCCATTTCAATACCGTCCAACCATCAATTCCGGGTAATTTCATATCAAGAATTATCGCCTTGGGATTGTATTTTTTTGCATATTGAAAACCGGTTTCACCTTGATGTGCTATAATTGCTTTAAAGCCATTGTTGTGCGCAACTTGGAGGAGTACTTCGGCAAATGAAGGATCGTCTTCAATGATTAAAATGGTTTTGTCATCAATATCGGCCTTATTTCTGTCATCATTAATGTTTGCTGCTAAATCGATGTATTCATCATTAGGTTTTGGATACTCTGTTTCAATAGTGTTTTCTTCTATTGTTTGGGAAGTACTAATTTCATTTTTCTCACTTTTTACAGCGGTGTATTTTGCGGGTATTACTACTCCAAAAGTACTTCCATTATTCAATTGACTGTCAAAAAACACTTCGCCTCCTAGTAAATGCGCAAGTTGTTTAGCAATATACAGACCTAAGCCCGTACCTCCATATTTTCGGCTTGTAGAAGAATCGGCTTGTTGGAAACTTTGAAAGAGTTTCTTTTTGTTCTCTTCGGATATTCCAATACCGCTATCTTTAATTTTTATTGCTAGGATTTCTTTTGACGCTAATAATGAAAGTGAAGGCGTGGAGTATTGATAATCCATATCAGGTTGACTAAATGTCATAGTAACTTTACCACTATCAGGAGTGAATTTCAATGCATTAGATAAGAAATTTTTAAGTACTTGCTCTATTTTACCTATATCAGTATATATTTCTCGCGGACAATCATCAGTTATGACGCTATTAAAATCGATATTCTTTTTCTCCATTTGGGCGCTAAATAAGCTGTCCATATCCGAAAAGATTCTTTCAATAACACTTTCTTCAGGATAAATTTCTACTTTTCCAGCTTCAATTTTAGAAATATCTAAGATGTCAGTAATTAAATTTAATAAATCTTTTCCTGAAGAGTTGATTACAGATAAATTATCTATTTGGGAATTAGTTAAGTTTCCAGCTGTATTGTCTTTTAATAAATCAGATAGGATTAAAATACTGTTTAATGGGGTTCTTAATTCATGTGACATGTTAGCTAAGAACTCTGATTTGTGTTTGCTAGCTTTTGAAATTTCTTCTGATTTGATATTCAATTCTTCTTGAGCAATAATTAGGTCGCTATTTTTTTCCTCAATTTCTTGGTTTTTATTTTCAAGCTCTTGACCTTTTTCTTCCAAGTAGGCATTGGTTTGTTCTAGCTCAGCGGCTTGGTTTCTCAATTCCTCCTCTGATTGTTGCAGTAATAAAGTGTGTTTATTAAGCTCTTCATTGTTTTGTCTAAGTTCTTCTTCTTGAACTAATAAAATATTGTTTTTGTGGTTGATTTCTTCAAGTGAAAATTTTAATTCTTCGTTTCTAATAAATATAGCAACAGCGCTTCCTATAGCCTCTTTAACTGTATTCAATAATTTTTCATCAGCCTCATTAAAGTTTTCTAATGAACCTATTTCTATTACTCCTATTACTGCATTATTAAAGGTTACTGGAGTGATTAAAACATTGTAAATTGCGGATTTTACTAATGAAGATGATAGAAAAGAATGTTCATTAATAAGATTGTTATAGCATTTTTGTTTATTTATTTTTGCTACTTCCCCAAGTAATCCTACCCCTATTTTTATTATTTTAGGTGTGTTTTCATCATCTGCATAACTTCCTATTTTGATTAAGTGGTCTTTTTTTTCAATGTAATCACTGATGTAAAAAGTAGCTTGGCATCCCTTTGTTTGGGTTGTTAAAGTGTTGCATAGGTTTGCTCCAAAATCAATTAAGTTTTTAGAATCAATTATAATCGTATTGATTTTTATAATATTTTTCTCGAGGAGGCTGTTTTTCTCCGCTTCATCATTAAATCTTTTTAAGTCCATAGACATGGTATTTAAAGATTTATTTAGAATATCTGAAGTACTTCTTAATGCAATCGTATCACCAAAATTACCAGTACTAATTTTTGCAGATAAATCTATTTGTTTTTTAATAGAGGAGGTTAAGGTAGTTAAAGAGGAGTTGATAGCGTTGAACTCTGTATTTCCAGAAAGATTAAGGGTGATTTCTATATCTCCTAAGGCAATTTTTTTTATAGAATCAGAAATTATATTCAATGCCTTAGAATTGTTATAGATTAAATTATAAACTAAAATAATTGAGGTTAGTAATAATAGTATTAATAATAGTACTGTTGTTATTGTATTAGTTAAAATAGCAGTTTGTTGTTCTTTCGCATAGGTGATAATACTGTCTAATTTAGAATCTCTTAAGTTTTTAAGTGTATCGTTTGCAGTTGTAGAAGTTTTCCACCAAGTTTCGGGGGATAATTTCACATTGTTATTCATGATGTCCTCTGCAGTTGTCAAAAACGATATGAATTCACTACTACTTTTATAATTTATGATTTTAGTATTGATATTGTCAGTATTGAAAATAGCTAGTTTAAAATCTGAATTTTTATTTATTTTTTTTGCATTTTCATAGTATATTAGCAGATCAGTATTGATTTCCTCTTTTATTAATTTGTCTAATATTATACCTCTTATCAGATTTGCTGCGGCCTTGGAATCAATGTAACATTTTAAATTATTAGCCAGTTTAGATATGCTTAGATCTTCACAATTAATGATTTCTTTATCAATTAAATCATCAAAAATTGAATTTATATTGGTATAATTTTTATACATTTCAGTTGATGAAATTGCTTTGTTATCCTTATTAACGTGAATTTTATTCAGGATTTCCTTAGCAATCAAGATGTCCTTTGTGACAGTAGTATCTGGTGAAGTGAAATTTGAAAACCAAGACGTCGTTTCTTGTGCTTTATTATTAAAATCATCCTGCTTCTCCGTATTGAATTTTGAATATTTATATAATATCCTCTCGTCATTAATTAAACTTTTTGTTCTTGATAAATCAGCAATTACTTTTAGCTTCTCTAAGCTGTTTTCAATTCTTAAATAATCTTTATAAGTAGAACTAAAAATAGTAATATTAAAATAAAGTAATCCTGCTATTGGGATTAACAGTATAATGATTAGTTGTTTTTTGAAGGATAATTTTTTCCACATAGTCAAGAAGGTTTAATAGCTAAGATATTAAGTTATTCATTATGTTTTGCTTTTTTTTAACAGTTTAATTTATTTGCTGATAAATTCGCTTTTTTAATTATCGGTAAAAAAAAAGTATCTCATCAGTATGAAATGCTTTTTTACTTGAATCTTTTTAGTGGTCTATTTTTGGTTTTTGATGGTGGTAATATATTCCGTTAATTTTTTTCCATAAAGTGATTGAGCTACTTTTGGAGACATTGATTTTTGTATCGTATCTAAATATTTAACATTGATGTCGTAGATGTCTGATAAAGCAATATAAGGGGCTACTTCATAGTTTCTATTGTTTATCGCAAAATTGGTAGCGAATAAATATCTTCTTTTAATATTGGAATCCTGCTTAGCGCTGATGCTATCGATTGTCTTTACGTTATTGCTTTTAATAGCATTGAATTTTTGTTCAATTAAAGTAAGATTTTCATCTTTGAAACGACTGTTTATCTTTTTATAATCTTCATATAATTCATTGTTTTTAGATCCTGTAATTTTTGCGCCAGAAAGATAGGCATCTAAACTAGTTGTAATATTGATATTTCCGGGTTCAGCAAAAAACAATAAATTGTTATCCAAAGAATTGGTTACGCCTCTGTCAAGAAATAGGTAAAGCATTTCAGGAGATTTTAATTCAATATTACTTTCAAATGCGGAACTTCCATCAATATTAATGGTGTCAATTGCAACAAGAGTAGTATCAACAACTCTTTGTATGTACAATGTTCCTTTTTTTAATCCTTTTATATTTCCGGTAATATGTAAATTGGTTTTAGACTCTTTCTTGTTACAAGATGATAATAGTACAAGCGTAACAAATGCGATAATAGATTTTTTCATTGTTGTTTTTATTTTGGCGCAAAATAAAGAAAATTGTTGGAATGATTTGGTAAGTCCCTCAAATTTCATAAAAAAAAATCCCAATCTATTTCTAAATTGGGATTTTATGATATTTTTTAAAATTTAGCCTTTAAACCAAGCCTCTTTTAATTTGCTTTTGCTTGCGTCAGTTGCTTTAAGGCCGTCTTTTTCTTCATAAGGAAGTTTTATTTTTCCCCTGATTACCTGTTGCTTACCATCACGTTTTATTTTTACTGAAATAGTATCGTTTTCTTTCCAAGTTTGACTTGCGGAAATCATTTCATAAATATTGTCCAGTGTGTATGGTTTTTCATTAATTGCCATTAAAATATCGCCTCCTTTAAGACCCAGACTTTTATAAAAGTCGTTTAGTTCTATATTAGGAATGATAAAAATTTCTTTCGTTTGTTGATTTACGGTTATGTATGGAGATTGCCCTTTTAAGAAAACATTACCGGCTATTTTTTCTTTAGAGTTTGTTACTCCAACTTTTGCAAGATATGTTGCATATGGAATTGGAGTTGTTCCAGAAACATAAGTAGTTAAAAAAGTACCTACTTCAGGATAAGTTAATGCTGTGATCTTTGCAAAAAGTTCATCGTCATTAAATGGTTTTGTAGGGCCATATTCATTTGATAATTTTTGCATCAAATCAAGAATTCCTCTTTCGCCATTGCTTTTTTCTCTAATTATGATATCCAAACACATTCCAATGAGTGCTCCTTTTTCATATACATTCAAGTATTGGTCTTTGTATGGTTTTGTCAATACATTAGCACTCATTACGGTAAATGACATGGTGTCGTTCAGTGTGCTGGCTCTTTCAATTTTTTCAGCCATACGAGTGTAAAACTCATCTTCGTTGATTAGTCCTTGGTTTATTTGGAAAAGATTAGCAAAATATTCTGTTACTCCTTCATACATCCATAAATGTTGTGACATTTTAGGCGCGTTATAATCAAAATATTGAATCTCTTTAGAATGGATTGATAAAGGTGTCACGATGTGAAAAAATTCATGTGAAACCACATCTTTCATCGATTTTACTAATTCATCTTTTGGCATAATTTCAGGTAATACTACCGTTGTTGCCGTAGGATGTTCCAAAGCTCCAAATCCTTTGGCGTCATTTTCCTTCATGGTAGATAAATATAACAAAACACTGTATTTTTTAGTGGAATTTATCTTCCCTAAAAAATGTTTTTGTGCAGTCATCATCGTTTTCATTTCTGGAGTAATGCTTTCAGCAGTATATTTTCCTGTAGGGGAATAAACAGCAATTTGTATGTCCATTCCATCTACATTAAAAGTAGTGTAGTCTGGTTTAGCATACATGATTGGATTTTCAACTAATTCAGCATAACGAGACATTACAAATGTGTCACTTGTATTGCTTGCATCTTGATCTGTCATGGACGTTGCTGCCCAAAGTGTTGCCGGATGAGAAATGGTCACTTTATAAGGTGATGACATGTAATTAGTAAAATAACCCACAAAACAATGGGTGTTAAGCATTATGTTTTTACCAGCATCAATATTAGACCCTGCAGGTGAAAAAATTTCATCATCACCAAATTTTTTCCCAGTTTCGGTGTCAAAGGAGTCGTTTACCAAATAAGTAATTTTATCCAAGGTTTTTGCATTGGCAATTGACCAAGAATTAACATCTGTTTTCTTTACGGTCAAAAGATTTCCTTTGGTGTCATACGCTTTTAAATCATCAATATATCTGCCGTAGTTGTCCTCTGAATAAGTTCCTGGAACTGTTTTAGGAATGTGATACGTAATTTCATCAGTTGTAATTGACGGAGCATCCACGGTAACCATCACCTTGTCATCCTTAATGTCATTCAGATTAATGCTTACTAAAACGTCTTTTTTTGTTGAAGAGGAAACGGAAGTACCTGCTGTTTTACAGCTCCAAAGTACAGAAGCGAATGCAAATGCAAAAATTATTTTTTTCATTGTTATTTTATTTTAACGATTAGTCTTTTTTCTATCGAATTGTTACAGCTTATAACGATTTTATGAAAAGATTGATAGCTGCCACTAATTTTTCGGCTACTTGTAAATTTGGATCTGAATACGATTTCATATTCTCAGTCTCATCTCCCTTTATTTCTTTAAAAACATGATTCATGTCTTCAATAATGACAAGTTGAGCTTCAGGTTTGGCTTTTTTTAATAATTCAGCTTCTGAAACGGTTACTTGCAAATCTTTAGTTCCATTAACTAATAGCACCGGAATTTGAAGTTTTTTGATTTCGTTTTGTGGATTGTATTTTATCCAAGAAATCATATAAGGTTGAACGCTTTCTCTAAAAAGGGAGGCCAGCATTTTATTTTTTAATTCGAATGTTTGTCCGCTTTTCAAAATTTCAAGATCTGCTTGTACTTCATCTTTTAGAAAAGGAGCCTGTTTTTCTATTTGCTCGATTAAAACGGCATCAATTGTTCGTCCGGCTCCTGCCAATGAAATATAAGCATCGGCTTTGCCATTCGCAGCGACCATTCCTATCAATGAACCTTCGCTGTGACCGGCAATTGTAATTTTGTTGTATTTTTTTTGATTTTTAAAGAAAGCTAAAACGTCTTTAGCATCTGTTATAAAATCATCAAAAGAAAGGTCTTTTTCGTTTATAGTCCCGGCGGCCATTTGGGCAATAATCCTTTTGTCATAGCTGAAAACTGCAATATCATTTTTAGCTAAATTTACTGCTAAATATTTTAAAGAATTGTTGGTCATTCCTTTTTGATTTCCATCTCTGTCAGTAGGTCCGGAACCCGCAATTAGAATAACGAGATTTGTTTTTTTATTCGCTTTTAAGGGGGAATATAAAGCTCCTTTTATCAGAGGATTGATCGTAATTTCTTTTTTGTCAAAAGAAATAGCCTCTTTTTTTTCCTGAGAAAAACAAAGTGTAGAAAATAAAATTAAGAATGAGAATAATGTTGTTTTCATATTATTTAGTGTTTAATAAATTCAATGTTTCTATTGGGTTTTCCACCTCAACGATTAATTTCTTGAAATACTGGTCTTTTAATTCTATAATTAAAGCATTTTTTTTATTCATGACGTCCCAAAAATTTCTGCCTTTTTTATAAAATGTTCCAGCAGCTATTAAACCGGGGATTTCGGTACCGGGCATTCTAAAACCTTTCCAAAAGGTAAAATCGTCTTGCTCCTGATGGACTCTTAGTATGTTTGCTTTGGGAACTATAATTTTACTTTCCATTGCCCAAATTTTGTGCAAACCTTTTATTTCAAATATGAAATTCTCCTCTTTTAATGTTACTGATACCACTATTTCCAGATTATAATTAACGATGGGATAAAAAAAACTCCTGAATTACAGGAGTTTCGTTTTTAGTCAAGTTTGTTTTTTATATAATATTTGCCATCCAAATCTTCGTCAAAATCATCTATTTTAACGGGTTTTGGTTTTGGTTTATTTGCAGTAGCTTTCTTTTTCCACATTTCAAATTTTTCTGCAGGCATCTTCTTTTTCATGATCTCCAAAATCTCTTTTTCAGCCAAACCAAATTCTTTTTTGATAATTTCAAAAGGATTTTTTTCTTCGAGAGCCATTGTAACAAGTTTTTCTGTTTGTTCCCAGTTCAATTCTTTGCGGTTACTCTTTTTCATCACGTGAAAATTAATTCAAATAAGTTGTTAATGATTAATAAATTACATTTCTAATTATCATCCAATATTAAGAAAAAATATAATTACTTCTTATCAAAATTATGCTTTTTTTTATTGTTTTTTACTCTTTTCTGTTTTGTGTTGTTTTTGAAACGGTATTTTCAATAAGTTTTTTAAATTATTATGTTCTTCAGGCATTGGATGCGTGTCTATTCCATAGATTATTTCTTCTTTTGGAAGCGTCATAAAAGTACCAAAAAGACGGTCCCAAACCGAAAATATATTTCCGTAATTGCTATCCGTGTAGGGTAAAACATGATGGTGGTGAACTTTATGCATATCAGGAGAAACTATAAAATAACTCAAAAAGGTATCTAATTTTTTAGGAATAGAAATGTTAGCATGGTTAAACTGTGTTGCCACGACTGATAAGGTTTGATACAGGAAAACCAGCCACATTGGGCTTCCTACAAGTAAAACACCTAAAGTTGTAAACGTAAAACGGATAATACTCTCTCCTGGATGATGTCTGTTGGCCGATGTAGTATCAACCCAAGTATCGGTATGATGAATAAGGTGAAAACGCCACAAAAATTTAGCTTTGTGTTCGACTAAATGCACCAAATAAGCACCAATTAAATCCAATAGGAGCAATCCGATTAAGGTATAAAGCCATAAAGGCATTTGAGGCAGCCATTGTAAAATTCCAAAATGGTTTTCGATGGTCCAATCAGCGGATTTTAATAAAATAAAAGCCAAAAAGAAATTTATGATGATAGTTGTTAGTGTCAAAAAAATATTGATACTCGCATGATGCCATTTTTTGTAACTAAAATTAAAAAGTGGAAAAGCATTTTCTATCAGCCAAAAAATGGTGATACCGCTAACCAGAATTAAACTTCTATGGGAAGAAGGTATTGTGGAAAAATAAGAAACAATATCATTCATAGTCAGCAGTATTTATTTCAAATGTAATAATTTTTTATGACTGTCCGCTAAACGAACTCGTACTAATTACTTCCTTTCAACAACAATGAAAATAAAAGATTAAGAATCAATGTTGCCAAAAAATCTTAAAGAAAATTACTGAAGGTCGCGAATGCCGTTTGATATCTTTATTACTTTATTCTAAAAAACGCTAAACCTCATTGTAAAAACAGAACAAAGCCAGCATCTCTTAACCTCTTAAACTCACTGTTTAAAAATTATAATGTTTTTTTTGTATTAGTAACCGACAGTCCTATTATTTTTGCTTTAAAACGATTATTTGATTACACGAAATGTCAAATTTATTCTAGGTTCTACAGGTTTTGCGGTTTTGGGAATTTGATGTTTCCAAAAATGCTGTGTCGTGCCTTTCATAATCAATAAACTTCCATGTTCTAGAACGATACTTTTTTTCTGGTTTTTATCGGAATTGTGTTTCAATTGAAAATTGCGTTCGCCACCAAAACTTAGCGAGGCAATCACGGGATTTATTCCCAATTCCTTTTCATTATCGGCATGCCAGCCGTTGCTGTCTTTTCCGTCGCGATAGTAATTGAGTAAAACGGTAGTGAATTTTGCATTGGAAACAGTTTCAACTTGTGATTTTATCTTTTGCAAAAGCAAATTCCAAGGGTGAGGCTGCATTTTTATATTCGAGTACGAATAGGATTTTCCTTCGTTTCCGTATAAAGCAGTTAGTCTGGGCTGTAAATGCTTCTTACCATAAACAGTAATTTCGTCTTGTTGCCAAGGGATGGTGCTTACTAATTCAGCATAAATCGCATCAGCCTGCTCTTTGTCAAAAAAAGCAGGATAATAAACGACCTCTGCGTCTGGCAGATTAAGATCGATTGGATCGGGGCTGTTGTCAAATAAGGATTTCAACTTTTTAGGTATAAATATAGGCCCAATAAATTAACCCTAATTGCAATGGCATGCGTAATAACAAAACCCATTTAGGCAAGCCCATACGTGCTTTTTCATCAAAATACATATACAGATGCGTTGGGAAAATAGCAATCAACAAAGCGATTACACCCCATGCAGCGTAGCTAGAAAGAACAGGGATACACAATGTGATTCCTAAAAATATTTCGGCGAGACCGCTTATGGTATTTAATAATTTTGGATTCGTGAAGTAAGGAGGAATGATTTTTAGATATAAACGCGGATTTCTAAAGTGGTTCATTCCAGCCAATATGTAAATAAAAGCCATTACATAGAGATGCCAAGGTAAAGTCATAATTGAGTTATTTATTACGAATTTATAAAAATTTAACTGAAATTAATGCAATTATTACTTTCAGTGTCATTCGCTACTTCAATAAAAAACATTTCACTCTATATAATAACTATCAAAATATTGAAACAATGAGATCTAGAGATTTAGAGATGTTGGCTTTGTTATGCTTTAGCAATGAGTTTTTTGTAAATAAATCAGTAAAGATTTCAAGCGGCATTTCCAACATGTACTGATTTTATGTAAAAAAGTTTAGACTATAATGACTCTTAATCTCTTACTCTCCTTGTTAATGATAATAACAAAAAGTAAAGCTCGCTTTTTGGAAAGTAATAATTACTCGTTTAATATAATCAGTTTTGTTTTTTAAAGTTGACATTCATAATGACAATGGCCAAAATAATCAAAACTATTCCAAACCATTGAATTGCATTTACTTTTTCATTTAGAAGGAAATAAGCCATTAGTACCGAAACCGGAAGTTCCAATGCGGAGACAATACTTCCTAGTCCAATTCCAGTTAACGGAAAACCAGCATTAAACAATAAAGGCGGAATTACGGTCCCAAAAAGAGCCAAAACAATTCCCCATTTCATGAAAATTCCAAAATTAAAAGGAGTAGTTTGTGTTGCAATCGCAAAACCAAATATAATTATTGCGCCACCCAATAACATATATAAACTGCGTTGCGCCGGTGAAACATGAGTTGCCACCCGATTAGCAGTAAACATTGTTGTTGTGAATGATGTTGCGGCCAGAAGCCCTAAAACGATTCCGCGCCAGTCTAACGTCACTTTGTTTTCAATGAGGTTAGTAGCAAGTGCGGTCCCAATCAAAACGATTAGTACCGATATGATTTTTTGAGTGGAAGGTATTTTTTTTTCTAAAATCATTTCGAATAAAACACCCATCCAAACCGTTTGCATCAACAAAATGATGGCAATCGAAACAGGAATGTACTTAATAGCCAAATAATAAAATATGCTGGTCATTCCTAATGAAGTTCCCGCTAACATTAATTGACCTATATTTTTCTTAGAAGCTTTAACGACTTCATTTCGTTTTTTTGCTTTTTGAAACAGATTTATAAGTAGCAAGCCAAGTAATCCATATACAAATTGAGCCGTTGTCACTTCAGGAGTAGTAAAACCTTCGCCATAAGCCATCTTTACAAAAGTGGCCAGCATACCATAACTTGTGGCGCCCAGTCCTACTAAGAAAACTCCTTTTAATACATTATTCTTTGTCATTTTTTCAATTTTAAAAAGCGGGCAAAGATATATGAATTTATTTAGGACAGATTTTTTTTGTACTAAAATTATTGTAAAAACCTGTAACAAATAATATTTTACAAAGTCTTACAGCAAAATCAAATAGAAAATTATGCGAAAATTAGGTCTAATAGCCATGATGACTTTTATTGGTGTATTTGCAGCTTCTGCTCAAACTACTTCTGAAAAAGCAACCGAAAAAGCCACCGAAAAAACGACTGAATTAAATGAGGTTACTATTTTAACAACCAAAAAAGCGATAGAGCAAAAAGCGGATCGCACCATTTTTAATTTTGCGGACCAACCTAATTTAAACACGGGTTCTGTTTTAGAAGGAATTAAAAAACTGCCGGGATTAATCGCCTCGGATATTGCAGGAATGATGTATCAGGGAAAACAATTGGACGTTTTTATGGATGGTAGACCCCTTAATATTTCTACTACTGAACTGAATGCTTTTTTAGAGGGAATGCCTGCAAATGCGATTGAAAAAATCGAAATTATTACACAACCGGGAGCTGAATTTCCAGCTACTTCTGGCGGTGCGATTTTAAATATTATTACCAATAAAAATGCGAAGAATTACCTGAGTGCGACCTATACTAACAGCACGAGTTTTACGAGTTATGATGATGTACGTTGGAGAATGAACAACAGCCTTTTGTTGAGTGCCAAAAATAAATATTTTGGATGGCAATTAAATGTGGGCCAAAATTACAGAGAAAGTGCGGTCTGGACTTCCCTCGAGAAACAAGAAAACGGCATGAATTCGTTACTTTCAAAAACGGATGCAGATCGTACAGGAAGAAATAATTTTATAAAATCGGCCTTAACATTTGATATTGGTAAAGACCGTTTATTGCTGAATTACGATGTAACTAAAAATAATAATGACAGCAATACATTAGGAAACGGGCCTGGTTTTAGCACTAATGATGCCTCCAAGAGTACCGGCTTGCGCCAAGATGCGGTTGTTACGTATCAGAAGAAATTTGAAAACACCGCTAAAAAGCTGGAGTTTAAATTCAATTATAATAACAATACCAATGATTTTGAATTAAGTCCGGTGGGTAATTCGGCTTCAACTTTAGTGAATTCATCCAACCAAAATTTGTATAATGCAAAGTTTGATTATTCGCAACCCATCAAGTTGTCTGATGAAGGAAAAGTAAGTTTTGGTGGATTGTATGAAGAATTACTTTTTGATGCAGCAAGCAAGGGAGTTAGTAATTTAGAGTATAAACGTAAAACCGCCGCATCTTATTTTGAGATTCAAACTAAATTTGATAAACTAAATTTTATTTTGGGTGGTCGAGCCGAAGATTACAATATCACGGGTAAAACAGACCTCGCAGTATTAAGTGCTTTCAAGCAATTTAGATTTTTTCCAAATGCAAGTGCGCAGTATAATTTTAGTCGTTCGATTAATTTCAATGTGAATTACAATAAAAAAATTACGCTGCCGAGCACCTCAGCATTGAACCCAAACAATACGAACTATCAAAATCCGAATGTAGATTATTCCGGTAATCCTAACTTACAACCTACGATTTTTGATAATTACGAAGTAAAATTAAGTGCTTTTGATTATGCGTTTGTCAGTTACAATATCAGTTCAGCAAAGAATCAAGTGATTAACAGAGTGACACTTGATAATGATTTGGTAATCAATACTAACGAGAATATACCTGAGGTGAAGATTCATAATTTTAGCGTTGGGATGCCAATTCCGTATATGTTGTTTACCAAAGGGCTGGCCGAAACCATGAAAATGAATGTGAATCCCGATACGATGAACTTTTTGTATGTGTATGCGGGTTACCAATACCACCAAATTCCAAATGTAGATACTAATGGCTTCTGGATGTTTAACTTCATGTCGCAGATTGTGTTGCCAAAAAAGATAAAATTTGTGGCCAATTACAACTATATTATCCCAAAAGGAAATTATTTTTATTTCATAGCTGTTGAACCAATTAGAAATTCATTAGACCTTACTTTTTCTAAAAAGTTCTTGAAAGACCAATTGACACTTTCTATTTATGCGGATGATGTTTTGAATACCAATAGAAATGCTTTCAATGCCTTTCAAACGCCATTGTTAATCAGTAGTAAACAAGATACGAGAAAATTTGGCTTTAGCCTGAATTATAAGATTCCAACTAAAAACAAGTTGGTTAAAGAAAATCCTAATTTATTGAATAAAGAGAAGAAGGAAGACGACGGGATTTTAAATCAGTAGCGTTTTTCAACAAACTAAAAAAGAGCTGTAAATCAATTTTACAGCTCTTTTTTTATATAGATTTTAAAACAATACTGTCCTAAATAAATTTCAAGTATAATAAAATTTGCAATTTCATTGGCTTGAGACTGAAAAACAATAGTTTTTTAGAATAGAACCCCTTG